>JAJXVQ010000072.1 GCA_021782065.1 Pseudomonadota bacterium | reverse complement strand
CTATTTTAGTGTATTACTTAGTACCTTTGTTTGGATTTCACTTAGCGTTTATTTATTGTTTGTTATTTGGCGCTTTGATTTCTCCTACCGATCCTATCGCGGTGTTAGCCTTGTTTAAATCTTTAAATGCACCACGACAAATGAGTGTGTTTTTAGAAGGGGAATCTTTGTTTAATGATGGGGTGGGCATCGTTATATTTTTATCACTGTACCAATTGGCTTTTAGCGGCGAACCATTAACTTTTACGAGTGTGAGTATCTTGTTCTTACAACAAGCAGTAGGCGGCATGGTTTACGGCGCTGGTTTAGGCTTTTTAACGTATTTCCTACTAAAGCCTATAGACGATCACAAGATTGAAATCTTAGTTACCTTGGCTATAGTCAGTGGCGGTTATGCTTTTGCGGAATGGTTGCATGTCTCTGGTCCTTTAGCGATGGTGGTAGCTGGCCTGTTTATCGGCAATCAAGGCCGTTATTTTTATATGTCTAAAAAAACACGTGAGAGTTTGGATACTTTTTGGGAAGTCATCGATGAAGTTTTAAATGCGGTCTTGTTTTTATTGATAGGTTTAGAGTTATTGATATTAGATGTGCACTTGGGGGGAATGTTGTTAGGCCTGGCGGTTATTCCATTGGTTCTGGTGGTGCGTTGGTTGTGTGTGGCCACACCGATGACCTTTTTTAAAAGACGGCAAGAATATTCTCCTTATATGATTTATATTTTAACGTGGGGTGGATTACGCGGTGGCTTGGCGGTGGCGCTGGCCTTGGCTTTGCCGGTTATGGCTGAGCGCGACGTGATCCTCACTATGACTTATGCAGTAGTGGTTTTTTCTATATTGGTTCAAGGCTTGACAATGAAGCCATTATTGCGTAAAAGCTTAGCAATGAAGCAATCTCAGGCAGAAAAGGAGCAGGTATGATTAAAATTAAGACAAATTATGGTGATATAGAACTACGCCTACATGAAGATAAAACCCCGGTAACCGCGGCTAATTTTATAGCCTATGCCAAAGAGGGTTTTTACAATGGCACTATTTTTCATAGGGTTATCCCGCGTTTTATGATCCAAGGTGGTGGTTTTGACGAAGAATTTCAGCAAAAAAAGACCCGTGCTGCTATTGAAAATGAAGCCAATAAAGGTGCTAAGAATACACGCGGTACGATTGCCATGGCACGTACAGCTGACCCGCATTCTGCTACAGCACAATTTTTTATTAACGTCGCCGACAATGCTTTCTTAGATTTCAAAGAACCTAGCCGCGATGGCTGGGGATATTGTGTATTTGGTGAAGTGGTTACGGGCATGGACATCCTAGACAAAATCCAACAAGTCGCGACGCATTCTCGTTCAGGCCATCAAGATGTGCCTCAAAACGATGTGATCATTGAAACAGTTGAAGTATACGAAGATGCCATCTAAACAAGATGTTAAACCTTTAGTTGCGGTGGTGATGGGTTCTAAGTCCGATTGGACCTGTATGCAGCATGCCAGCGAAACATTAGATGCTTTGTCTATTCCGCATGAAGTAACTATAGTCTCAGCGCATCGCACTCCAGATCGTTTATTTGACTATGCGTCTACTGCCAGTGCACGCGGTTTGAAAATCATCATTGCGGGTGCGGGAGGAGCAGCACATTTACCCGGTATGTTGGCAGCAAAAACCATTGTGCCTGTATTGGGTGTGCCAGTGGAGGCGACCCCTTTACAGGGCTTGGATGCTTTATTTTCTATAGTGCAAATGCCCGGCGGTGTGCCGGTAGCTACTTTTGCTGTGGGTCGTCCTGGCGCCGTCAATGCCGCTTTATTTGCAGCAGAAATATTAGCATTAAATGATGCTGCACTACATAAAGCATTAACACACTATAGGCTACAACAAACAGAATTAGTGTTGGCGCATCTAGATCCCAGAGATAGCGCTACATGACGAAAACGGTAGGCATTTTAGGAGCAGGTCAACTGGCAAGAATGCTGGCGCTGGCTGCACATGAATTAGGCGTCAAAACCATTTGCTATGATGCGAATGATATGAGCTCAGCGGCAGCCGTAACGCAAACCGTGCAAGGCAGTTTTGAAGATGAGGAAAGCTTATTAGCGTGGGCCCGTGGCTGCGATATCATTACCTATGAAACTGAAAACATTCCCTTAGCAGCAACCGATATCTTGGCAGGTCAGGGTATAGAAGTGTATCCATCGCGACGCGCATTGGCAATGATGCAAAATCGCAACTTAGAAAAAACATTTTGTAGGCAATTGGGGATACAAACAGCCGAGTTTGTCATAGTTCATAACGAAGCAGAACTACGAGATGCTGTGTCCTTATTAGGTTACCCTTGTGTGTTAAAGACAACAACCCAAGGTTATGATGGTAAAGGACAGTATCGTTTAAATGACGATAGCGATCTATCTGGTTTATCGCTTTCCTGGGATAGAGAATATATTTTAGAGCAGTGGTTGACACATGACGGCGAATGTTCGCTATTAAGTGTACGAGATCACGACGGTAAGATAAAACATTATCCATTAACTTACAATCAACATCAACACGGCATGTTGGCATATTCAAGAGCGCCGTACCCAGATCGTGCTATGCAGAAAAAAGCCAATGACATAGCCGAACGCATTTTGGAACATTTTACTTATGTAGGTGTCTTGGCAATAGAATTTTTTATAGTGGGCGATGATTTGCTCATCAATGAAATGGCACCACGGGTGCACAATTCATTTCATTGGACTATCGAAGGGGCTACGACCAGCCAATTCGCCAATCATCTACGCGCACTGTTGCATTGGCCTTTAGGCACTACTGAAGCAATTGCAACAAGCCATCTTTACAATTGCATAGGACAACTGCCGCCTTGCGAGCGTATTTTATCGTATTCTGGGGCGTATTATCATAATTATGGTAAAATAGCACGCCCCGGACGAAAATTAGGACATGTTACCTGGTGCGACTTTAATCATCCCGGTGACACAGAAATAGCCACAGCGCTGTGGTCAGAGATCAATAATATTTACAACTAGGAAAAATAATCATGAGTTTTAATGCGAGTAATTCTTTTATAGTGCGTCTTAAATTAAGACACGACGCAGCCTTATTGTCACAAGTGATGACGGTGATTGCTGCAAATGACGCCTCCATAGGAGCAATGGATATCATTCGTTTTGAAGAAGGTAAAAGCATTCGTGATTTGACTTTGTACGCACAAGATGCTGATCATATGGAAACTATTGTTGTCGCTTTGAATGCTATAGCCGAAGTACATGTAGTGCATTATTCGGATCGCACCTTTCTGATGCATCTAGGCGGGAAGATCTGCGTGAACAGCAAAGTGCCCATTAAAAACCGCGATGATTTATCCATGGCCTATACCCCAGGTGTAGCACGGGTGTGTATGGCGATACATGAAGATCCCAAACGTGCCTACAACTTAACTATCAAACGCAATACAGTGGCAGTAGTGACGGATGGCACGGCGGTATTGGGCTTAGGTGACATAGGTCCTTTGGGGGCTTTGCCGGTTATGGAAGGGAAAGCGATGTTGTTTAAAGATTTTGCTGATGTCGATGCATTTCCTATTTGTTTAGATACGAAAGACGTAGAAGAAATCATTGCTACCGTTAAGCGTATTGCGCCGGTATTTGGCGGAATTAATCTAGAAGATATTTCTTCTCCACGTTGCTTTGAAATAGAAACACGGTTGAAACAAGAGTTGGATATTCCCGTATTTCATGACGATCAACACGGTACCGCTATAGTCTTCACCGCGGGTCTTATCAATGCCTTAAAAATTGTTAAAAAACCCATCGCTGATTTAAAAGTCGTAGTGAGTGGTGTGGGTGCAGCTGGCGTGGCGTGTACTAAAATGTTGATCAATTTAGGGGTTAAAAACATTATTGGTTGCGATCGTAAGGGTGCTATTTGTAAATCCCGTCAGGATTTAGATGCTGTTAAACGAAGTTTCTTGGAAATGACCAATCCAAATGATGAAAGTGGTTCCATTGCCGATGTATTGCGCGGAGCCGATGTGTTTGTAGGTTTATCTGCGCCGAACTTATTAAGCGTAGATGATATACGCTCTATGGCTAAAGATCCCATCGTATTTGCCATGGCCAATCCTACACCTGAAATCATGCCCGAAATAGCGCGTGATTATGTGGCTATTATGGCAACGGGCCGTAGCGATTATCCTAACCAAATCAACAATGTTTTGGCTTTTCCGGGTATCTTCCGCGGCGCTTTAGACGTGCGTGCGCGTGACATTAACGAAGCCATGAAATTGGCCGCAGCGCATGCTATTGCTAATGTGATTGAACCAGAAAATTTAAACCCAGATTATATTATTCCTAGTGTGTTTGATACGCGAGTTGTTATAGCCGTTGCCGAAGCGGTTAAAAAAGCTGCGATAGAAACCGGAGTGGCCGAAAAACCAGGGAATTGATTGTAAACGGGTATATACTAAACACACTTAGACATGCGGGAGTTCCTGAAGACTTAAACTAGAATCGCAGTTGTGTCATCCTCGGCCGAAGGCCGGGGATCCCGTTTGAATTCAAGTTTTTTCCTGGATCCCCGACTGCGGCCTGGTCGAGGATGACAACGCTTCGATTAAAGTTCCATAAGCTTATTCAGATCTTGCATCTTCATTGACGACGTCAATGTTTTCTTTTGGGGATAGTATAATGCGGTGGAAAGATAAAATGCTTATCCATACGCCAAAATTGATAGGCGTGTCCTACCGTGAAATGGCAGCGCTGGTATAGTCTTAAGGCGTTTTCGTTATTTGCTGCCACCATCATATGAAAATGAGTTTGACCGTCGGCAATTAAGGTATTTAAGACCAATTTTAATAACTGTAGGCCAAAGCCAAAATGTTGTTTTTCGGGGACAATACTTATATCGTGTAAGCAGGCGGAGCCATTAGAGTCTATACGCACATGTGCTGCACCTATGGCTTCGCCGTGATGCAAGGCTAGAAAACAGCGTCTATTGGGCATGGTTATGGTTTTTGTAAAGCGTTCTGTCATTACCTCCAGATTAGAACCAAAGCAACGCGCATGAACTTCTGCCAGGCGCAATCCATCTTCTTTCTTTTGTCCTTGTACTAATTGAATAGGGTCAGTAAAGGAAAATTCTTCTGCGGCAATGTTATCGCGCCTTAGAATATATTCTGTATGAGTCTTCTTTGCCCCTAAACGAGTAAAGGTATTGACTAGGGCTGTATCTTGTTCGCCGGTCGAGAGCAACAAAGCATCGTATTGCACCATTTGCAAATGATCGCGAGCATATTCTAGTAATTCTTCAAATAAACTTTGGTTGCGAAAGTCAGGGTGAACGGCAAAAGAGATTTCAATAAGAGAATCTTCAAAGCTAAAAGTGCTTAAATAACCAATCATTTTATTGTTTTGATATAAGCAATAATCGCCCGGAGTTTCACGTTTGAGTTTAAGTACGTCCCAGTATAACATGGGCGCATAACCATCGACGGCTTTACAGGCAGCAATCAACTCTTTAAGGTCAGCAATTAATCTTTCACTGAATCCATTGTATTCCTGTAATGTAATCATGGTTAGTCCTAATGTGAGGATTGTGATGAATCAGGCAATGGGTGAAATATACGGTAGGCATCAATTTTGTCAAACGCATAACTCTGATTGCAAAATTCACAATTTACGACTAAAGTAGCCGTAGTGTTAAAAACATCCATGACTTCTTCTTCGCCAAAGGTAATCACCGCTTGTTCACTTTTTTCTTTAGAACAGGAGCATTTAAATTCAACTGGACTTTCCACAAACCATTGCATGTCTTCACCATGAAACAATCGATGCATTAAAGCCATGGGCGGTACACTCAATAATTCAGGTTGAGTTAGGGTATCGGCTAAACACGTGACGTGTTGCCACATATCTTCTGTCATAGCATCATCCGGTAAGCTTTGTAACATCAAGCCGACGATGTGTTCATGAGTAGATGCAAAATAAAATTTTGTAGGCAGTTGTTCGGATTGTTGAAAATAACTTTCTAAACACAAGGCCAAATTATCGTATTCTAAAGGGACTATGCCATTATAGGTTTCTTGTGAAGTTGCTTGCGTGATACTGATCAGGCATTGTGCTTTTGAAAATAGGGGAGTAGTGGAAGCAA
>JAJXVQ010000071.1 GCA_021782065.1 Pseudomonadota bacterium | reverse complement strand
CGGGGCTAACCATGCCTAGGATGATTAAGTCGTTCTCTGCATAGATTTGTTGGCCTGAACGTATGGATTGTAGAATCATTTTGCTGGGTGGTTGGGACTGGGGTGCGGCCGAGCTATTATTTTCTACACTAGGGGCCATTTTTTTGCTATTTTGGGTATTGCTAGAGGATTGTTTAGGATCCATTAAAGCCAAACCTTGGTTAGACGCCTCTTTTTTGTACAGTTCGTTGCTGGTGGCAACTCCTACTAATTTTAAGCCCTTCCTATCTAGCAAGGCTTTGATATCCGTAAAAGGGGGTAAAGCTTCTAGGGTGTAGGAATGTAGATCTAATACAATGGGTGTGCCATTAAAGAATTGTGGTGCTTGATTGATCTTAGCATCTAGGGCTAGCTCCAAGGCGTTTAAATTATTGTCTTTTAACGGCAATATAGTCAATGGAAACAAGCTAGCGCGTAATTGTAACGATTCTAGCATGGCTACGGTCATAATGAATTCCTCGAATAGCGGTCGTTTGTACGTAACTAGCTGTATTATTTACCAAAATTGGCTTTTCATAATACAAAAGCATAATATGGCTCTAAAAATCATCTACACTAGTATATTATGGTGTATAGTATTAAAAAATAAGGCAGAAAGCCAGTCCGCTTTATAATCAGAGAGAATGCATATGGAAAAAATATGGCTTAAAAATTACCCGCAAGGAGTTCCTGAAACGATTGATGCCAGTAATCTAGGGTCATTGGTGGATGTGCTATTGGCTTCATGCCGCGAGCATGCGGATTTGATTGCGTTTAAAAGCGAGTTTGGTAATTTAACTTATGCCGAATTAGATGCAAAGAGCTTAGCCTTTGCCTGTTTTTTACAGCAAGAATGGGGCTTAAAGAAAGGCATGCGTTTTGGTCTTATGTTGCCCAATCTATTGGCTTATCCTATTGCCATGTTGGGAGCATTGCGAGCAGGCTTAATAGTCGTCAATATCAATCCGTTATATACCCAACGAGAATTAACATATCAACTAATAGATGCGGGTTGTCACCATGTCTTGGTTTTAGATATGTTCGCGCATACGTTGGCCGATAGTTGGCAAGAAGCGCATATGGTCAAAGCGATGGTGGCACATCTAGGCGATTTTTGCCCTCCTTGGAAAGCAAGCTTATTACAAATAATTTTAAAATATGTAACGCGCAAAATCCCAACATGGCATTTGCCGGATTATGTAAGTTTACAACATGCTTTAGCCTATGGAAAAGATAAAACCTTGGATACAGTCAACATCGACAAATACGATGTGGCTTTTTTACAATATACGGGTGGAACCACCGGTGTATCCAAAGGTGCTGAGCTGACTCACTTTAATCTAATATCCAACCTATTACAGGCAAAGGCTTGGGTACAACCCGCTTTAGATAAACGGGATTCTAAAACCCTAAAGACTATCGTTACCGCAATACCGCTATATCATATTTTTTCGTTACTTGCGAATGGCTTATTGTTTATGTATTTAGGTGGGGTAAACTTGCTGATTTTAGATCCTAGAAATTTTAAAGAATTTGTTAAACGGCTGCAAAAAGAAGAATTTCACGCCATCACAGGAGTTAACAGCTTATTTAACTCATTGATTAACACACCCGGGTTTGAAAAAATTGATTTTTCGTCATTGCTATTTTGTTTAGGGGGGGGGACGGCCATACAGGAAGAAGTAGCAAAACGCTGGGTGGCTAAAACAGGAGTGCCCTTATTAGCCGCATATGGTTTAACGGAAACATCCCCTGCGGTGACGATTACACCGCTTACAGCGAAAGCCTATAATACTTCTGTGGGTTTACCCATATCTTCAACCGAAATATCTGTACGCGATGATAAGGGTAATGAATTGCCTTTAGGGGCTATAGGCGAATTGTGCGTACGCGGTCCGCAAGTGATGAGAGGTTATTGGCACAATGAAGCGGAGACACGCCTGGTTTTTTGGCCAGAAGAGTGGTTGCGTACGGGCGATATTGGCAAAATAGATGAAGAAGGGCAACTTTATATATTGGACCGTAGCAAAGATATGATTTTAGTGTCGGGTTTTAATGTGTATCCTAATGAAGTTGAAGCGGTTTTGGCGATGCACCCGGGTATTTTAGAAAGTGGTGTCATTGGTATTCCTAGCGATAGCAGCGGCGAACAGGTGAAAGCCTTTATCGTGAAGAAGGATCCGAATTTAACCGTGGAAAGTGTGATTGAGCATTGCAGAAAAAACTTAACGCGCTATAAAGTACCTCACGTGATTGAGTTTTGTGATGAACTGCCTAAGACCTCAGTGGGTAAGATTTTACGAAAGGAATTACGTAATCGTTAGTTTTATTCTCATGCCACATCCAGTTGTATACGTGCATAGGGTCCCTGTAATCCAAAGTTAGAATATTCATAATGTGGCGGCTCGACACCAAAATCGTCTTTAGATGTATTGGAAACTGAATTATTGCTGACTGCTTGCAAATAATCTGTTGCTTGCCAACCTGCCTCAAACCCCAGCGCCGTTTTAGAGGCAAAATTATAGGTATAATTTAAACCCAAGCGGGCATCGATTTCTGGAATAATACGAGTGACTGAGCCATCATCCAGTGTCTTGGTGGACTCATGCGACGTCGGAGGTAAGTTAAATACATCTCTATCAATAACGTTTTGATTGTAGGCTACAGTGTATTGTTGAGAACCTACCAATGCGGACAAGCCTAAACGACCGCGTAGAGAAAATCCTTGACCCAGTATAAGACCCGCATCACTGCCGAAGCGAGGTCCGATGCCGCTGAAGGTAGAGTCAGCTTTACCATCCGCATTACCACCAAAATTGCCATCGTTGGGGAATGCTTCAAAAGTTTCATTAAATTTTTGTTCTATATCGATGCGTGCATAACGTAAACCCATAAAAGGGTGTAATTGAACGCGCTGTCCTACATTGAGTTTTTGACCAAAAACCAGATCTGCTGCATCGTATTGTGTATCGATTGTAGCTTTAATGTAAGAAAGATCTGCGCTAGTAATATTGCCTGTTAAATAATGATAGGTAGCAGGGGGCGGAATCTGATTATCAAAATTATTGGTGGTACTATCCGCTGAACTACCATGCAAACCTTCATAAGCTAAGGTTACATCGCGGCCATGACCCGGAAAAGCGTAGGTGATATCGGCACCAAACCATTTATAATAGCCAGCTGTTACCGTTTCGGGCGTAGTGGTAGTATTAGTATGATTGCCATGACTATCCACAGTGTAATCAAATTGGGTAGCATAATTAGTGGAACTATTAGTGGGTTTCATCAAAACGCCTGTCACGCCTAAAGACCAACTGCCGGATTGATCCGGTGCCGTCATATTAACATCGTTGGACATAGGTAGGGGCGCTTCGTTACCCGCAGCAGCATAAGCTGAGCCGCAAACCAAACCTAAGCTTAAAAGCGTTACAAAAAGTTTCGTCTTCATTTTAGAAATCATCCTTATTTATTGTTTATGCAATATCCAATTGTACGCGTGCGTAGGGCCCTTGCAGACCAAAGTCGGAATATTTATCGTGGGCTGGTGTGCCGCCAGGAGAACTGAGCATCGGATCATTGATCACTTGAAAATAATTGGTTGCCTGCCAACCCGCTTCAACACCCAAGTCCATAGTAGAATTTAAGCTATGTTTATAATTTAATCCTAAACGGCCATCGAGTTCAGGAACGACCATTGTCTTTGATGAAATATCGCGATTTACGGTCTGTGTAAAGGGAACGATAGTGCTGGGTGGTGAAAACAAATAGGTAGAAACATAGTTATAATTGCTTTTCTCAGAACCTATCAAAGCGGACAAACCTAAACGACCGCGTATGGAAAAGCCTTTGCCTAAAATAATACCCGCATCGCTGCCTAGGCGCGGGCCAATGCCGTTGAAGGTACTGCCTAAGTTACCACTCTCATTTCCTCCTTCAGCACCTTCACTAGGAAACGACTCCATGGTATCTTTAAAACTGTCTTGCACATCAATATGTGTATAGCGCACACCGATGAAAGGATGTAGCTGGATACGTTGTCCTATAGTGAGTTTTTGGCCAAACAGCAGATCGCCTGCATCATAGCGCGTATCTGTTTCGGCTTGAATAGAAGCTACATCGTTATTTGTAATAGGGTTTACTAAAGAGTAGTAAATAGAACTTTGAGCGACATCATTGTTAAAATTATTGCTGGCATTGTCGGTAGTAGTGCCGTGTAGTCCTTCATATGCTAAAGTCACATCGCGGCTATTGCCTGGAAAAGCGTACGTTATGTCGGCCCCAAACCACCAATAGTAATTTTCATTCAGAATGGAAGTTTTAATCGTATCCCCATAAACCGAAGGATCTATAGGATCGTTTGCATTAAATTGATCGGTAATTGCGTATTCATAGCCGCTATTAGTGGGTTGCATCAACACGGCCGTCACACCAAAAGACCAAGCACCGGATTGCTCTGGTGCGGTGACATTCACATCATTGGATACTGGTAGGGGAGCTTCATTACCATGGGCGGCGTAAGCTGAGCTGCAGGCCACGCACAATAGCGCTAAATAAATTTTATTTTTCATCTTTAAAAATCATCCCTATTCATAAATTGTTACATTCTAGCTATGCAAGATCTAACTGTAAGCGCGCATAAGGACCTTGTAGGCCGAAATCCGTATTTCCTTGGCGGGCTGGTGTAAAGGAATTGCCATTGCCATTTACTAGGCTTGGATTAGCAATTGCTTGAAAATAATCGGTCACTTGCCAACCAGCTTCTAGACCTAAGGTCATATTGGAATCAGTGCTATGGCTATAATTCAATCCTAAGCGACCATCAATTTCAGGAATAACCCGCGTCTCTGCGTCGCTATCCTGGTTTTTGGTATAGGTCACGGTTGGTGGAGTAAAAGCGTTATTGGTTAAGATTGTTTGCGTATAACTTTCATTGTATTTTTGGCTTCCTATCAGTGCAGATAAACCCAAACGCCCATGTACAGAGAAACCATTGCCCAAAGTGACATTAGCATCGCTGCCTAAGCGTGGGCCAATGCCATTAAATGTGCAGTCTATCTCACCACTCTCATTGCCACCATTATAACCATTATCGGTAATAGGGAAAGGTTCTAGAGTATCCTTAAAGCTATTGTTTACATCGATATGTGCATAACGCAGACCTATGAAGGGATGTAGATGAATGCGCTGGCCTACATCTAATTTTTGGCCAAAGAGTAGATCGCCCGCATCGTATTGCGTGTCTGTTTCAGCTTGGATAGAGGTTATTGGATAGACAGTCATTGCACTCAGTAAAAGATGGTATTCACTAAGCTGAGGTACGTCATTATTATAATTATTACTGGCACTGTCAGTGCTAGTGCCGTGTAAGCCTTCATACGCTAAGGTGACATCTCTACCATTGCCGGGAAAAGCATAGCTCACATCGGCGCCAAACCACCAATAATAGCTTTCATCCAGCACTAGGGGTTTTGTGCTATTACTCGGCTCCGCTACAGGGTTTCCGCCGGCGAATTGAACAGTAGCATTGGTTCTATCAGCGTAATTGTAGCCCGTATTGGCGGGTTGCATGAGGACTGCCGTTACGCCAAAAGACCATATGCCTGATTGTTCTGGTGCGGTGACGTTAATATCGTTGGATACCGGTAGGGGTGTTTCATCGCCATGTGCAGCGTAAATTGAACCACACGTTAGGCCTAAGCCTAACAGAAAAAGGGAGATTTTAGTTTTCAATGTTAGAACCATCCATAGTCAAAAAAGATGGTCTCATTCTATTCGGGTTATTCGGTGCAATGCAAGCGGAGAAGAGGGGGTGTCTTTTTGAAATATTAGCCCATTTCTGCCAAATGTGCTTCTAATAAAACCAAATCGTAAATTAAGGAATGGTATTCCACAGAAAACCACTGACTAAAGGTGGCGTAACTGCGATCTTTAGGCCATAGACTAGGATCTATATCCCAGGAGGCGAGTTCGCCTTCGAAAATAGCTTGTGCCATGCCTTTGATGTAGGCCGTGGCTTGACCTGGACCTTCGAATTGAGGGATCAGCAATATGGTGCAATCTTTTTGCGGGCCCACACCGCTGGTTTCACGATATCCAGCTTGTTTTTTTAAGAAATTCATCATTTTTTCTGTGGGGCGTACAACAGCAGCTACTCTGTCTACTTGAAACATATGGATATCTCCCTGCTTAATTTCAACGCTTTCATCTG
>JAJXVQ010000006.1 GCA_021782065.1 Pseudomonadota bacterium | reverse complement strand
CTCTCAAGAAGAAGCTCAAGTAATGCGCGATCTAAATCGTGATGTTGCTGCAAATTCAACTTTGGGTGATTTGTTGAAAGGCAGTGTTGCGTCTAAAGGCGATGAGTAGGGCCACTCAATCATGTAGAGGCGGTTCGTGAACCGCCTATAATGGATGCAAAAGGAGGCTCTAGCCTCCTTTTGTATTTAATAAGGATGAAATAGACATGAAAATACTACGTTATTTCCTTTATTTGCTGATCGCGGCGGTGCTATTATCTTTAGCTGCAGTTAATTTGCAAGTGGTGACCTTACACTATTACTGGGGTGAATGGGTGTTGCCCTTATCGCTGCTCATATTCTTCATATTGTGTCTAGGCTGTTTTTTAGGTTTATTGCTGAGTTTGGGGCCTTTGCTTAGATTGCGCAAAGAGCGTAGCCAGTGGCGACGTCAGGCAAAAAATGCGGAGAAGTCGTAATGTTGTGGGATGTTTGTTATGAAGGGTGGCTCGTGAGTTGCCCCTACAAGCGGGCTGCTTCTACATCTGTTGTAGGGGCGGTTCGTGAACCGCCCATCTTGGATACACGTAGATGGTTGAGTCGTTTCGCGCTTCATACAGGTACTGGATCGTGATTAACGCCATTATCGCTTTAGCTGTCATTGCTATTTTTTTGTGGATATATTGGCGCAAAAACCCAAAGCAATCTCTTACTTCCACCGGCGTGCCTAAAGATTATCTAATCGGGTTAAATTATTTATTAAACGAAGAGCCTGATAAGGCCGTTGAAGTTTTAATTAAAACACTGCAAGTAGACAGCGACACTATAGAAACCTATTTAGCCTTAGGGCATTTATTTCGTCGCCGGGGTGAAGTGGATAGGGCCATACGCATTCATCAAAATCTTATTGCAAGACCGAGTTTATCCAAAAATGAACGTATTCAAGCATTATTGGCCTTGGGACAAGATTATTTACGCGCAGGCGTTTACGATCGCGCCGAGCGACTATTTTTAGAAGTGATAGACAGCAAATTGTATGCTCAAGAAAGTTACCGTTATCTAATCGACATTTACCAACAAGAAAAAGAATGGGAAAAGGCCATTCAAGCGGCGGAAAAACTAAGCACCTTGAGTCACGATAATGTAGGGCGACAAGTCGCGCATTATTATTGTGAATTGGCGTTAGAAACGCAAAAGAAATCGGGGCGCGAGACAGCATTCCGTACTTTAAAAAAGGCCTACCAATACGATAAATACTGTGTGCGTGCCAGCTGGATACAAGGCGACTGGGAAAAAGAAGCCGGACACACTAAAGTAGCATTGCGCTATTATCGTCAAGCCTTAAGCGAAGACGCCGATTTTTTACCGGAAATATTGCCCGCTATGGTCGCATGTTATGAAGATTTACAGGATGAAACGGCATTGATGACGGAATTAAAGCAGTTGTTAGCGCAATACCCGCGTATTTCTTTAATTTTAACCCTAGCAGATCGCTTACAAACCACACAAGGCGCAAGGGCTGCGGTAGACTTTTTAGCGGAGCAATTACAGCAAAAGCCTTCTATACGTGGCTTGGAGCGATTGATCCATCTGCAACAAGCAGAAAGTGAGCGCCAGGGTTTAGAACAAAGTAATTTAGCCTTACTACAAACGTTAACCGAAGCCTTGTTAAAAGATAAACCTATTTATCGTTGCCTACAATGCGGCTATTCTAGCAAAATTTTGCATTGGTATTGCCCCGGATGTAAGCATTGGAACACGATAAAGCCCATTATGGGGATAGAGGGGGAATAGGGCCTATAGCCATTTGGTTTATCGGCTGCAAAATGAATAAAACGGCCAAAATATTCGCAACAATCGTCACATATTATTCGATATTATCCTCAAATTTACTACTATTTTTCCCTGCTGTATTCATTTTTCGCTTCGACAAACCAAATGGCTACAGGCCCTAGTGCAGGGCGATTTGTGAATCACCCTGCAAAAGTATTATTTTAATTACCCAACGCTTTTGACGTATTGGCCGACATGATCTTGTTCTTTAACTGTTGTAATTTCTCTGCATTTGCACTGCTCGCTTGTAACTGTTGCACCGCTAATAAAGTGGTGATTTGTTCTAACGATTGGCGCATTAAATACATTTCGTAGAGCATTTCGGACGATATTATCAAATTTTCTTTGGTCATTTGCGCTGGGGTAATAGTCGATAATTGCGCCATCCAACCATCGGGATTCTTGCTATCCAAACGGCGTGTAGCCATGTATTTATCTAGGCCCAAAGGACTCGTGTCGGCTTGAGAGCCTTGAGAGTCTTGAGAACCGCCTAATTGTGCACCTAAGCCTTTTTTCACCATGCGTTCATTTAATAAATTATATAAAGCATTTAATCCTACAGATTGCTGCGCCAGATAGGTACCGAATTGGCTTTGAAATTCATCCACGGGCCCGAGGCCCCTATTGGCTATTTTAGCGGGCAATCCACTGACTGAACCATTTAAACCCGACACAAACTGTAATAAGATGTGCGCATTTTTTTCTGCGGCACTGCCCGGTTCTATGGTGGTGGTGCTGAGTAGGGACCCTATGTTAAAGCGTGCTACTTGAGATTCTAAATACTTCGCGGGGGGGGACTCTTTAAGTTCAGGTCTAACGTTATCGTATTTATAAACCGAAATCACTGATCTAATATCTTTGAGAACCTTCTCACTAGGAGCGGTAGGGACAGTCGTATCTTCTGCCCCCACTTCGCTCGCATCTATCCCTGCCAATAAAGCCAGGGTAAAGTTTTGAGTGAGCAGCCAGTTTAAATCGCTCAAACTGTAGTTGGCGACAATATTTTGCCAATTACCTTTTATACTTTTTGAAAATCCGGGAGGAATTCCGTTGACAAAATTGCCGTTTAGCCAAGTAATGAGGCTATTGGTCGCATTTTGCATGTTAACGCCTTGGTTTTTCAGGGCTGTCTTGCTATTCGCGAGACCAGTGCTGACGCTGCCGCCTATATTTCCTACACCAGCGTTAACGCTGGTGCCTATATTGCTTAGAGTGTTGTTTACGCCCTGGTTGATAGCGCCGCCTACGCCGCCAGCGCTATTGCTGGGGTCATTATTCGTTGCGGCATTCACGGCACAGGCCGTCGCTAAAACACTGAGTGCGATAGTGCATTTTAAAAAACTTTTTTTCATAGTTATAGTTACCTCAAGTATAGACCTATTCAATTAAAAACCATAATTCCATTGATTGGAATTGTTACTGTTTTGCGATGACGGTTTTAGTCCGGTAGCATTGGGTGTAGATGTTACCGGAGGTTTGGTAATGGGCGCCGTTTTCACCACAGGAGGTTGGACTGGAACCGCTCGCACCGGGACGGGCACCGATTGTACCACTATGGGTGTATCTGGGTTTTGCGCTTGCATAGCTGCAGATAAGGCTTGTAATCTTTGCGCTAATATCTGTTGTTGCTGTATTATGTTGGCTTGTGATTGTGCGACAATGCGATCCGCATTGCTATTACTTTGATTAATAGCATCTTGCATTGAGCCGGCATACAGAGTTGTGTTGCAAAACACTAAAGCGAAACCTATGCTAGCATAAAACTGTTTCATCATTGTTCACTCCCCAAGGCTTTCATGACGATTTCTATGCGTTCATTGGCAAAGACACGGCCCAATAAACGCAAACGTTCAAAAACAATATTACGCCGTAAGAAGATACCGGGAATATCCTCGCTGCTGGTGCTATTTTCTTCGGCATACATCAGTATCTTCGAGGCGCCGCCGGGATGGGCGGTGTCTATAGTTTGCAGTAACCGCAACATGCGCGCCATTTTCAGGTAGGTGCATAGGGTAATGAAGTCTTGTTGGTGCCCCAGTTCATAATTGCCAATGGTTTCTAGCGAGTAGGCCAATCCTTCCATGGCCGTTTCGAATTCGGGATATTCATCGACCGCCCAATGTTCAACGGCTTCCATAAAGGAAACAACGCGATAGATCATGGAATCGGGATAGTCCTTCCAAAACTGGTGTACACCGTCATGGCTTAAATCAGGCATAGTATTTATTCCTCATATTTTTTCATCAGTATACCCATTCCCCTAAACTTGCTGCAAGTTTGCTCTTTTTTCGCTCCACTTAGCTTAAGGCTTTCTTAAGCAATCAAAAAATACTATATCAGATCTATCACATTTGCGCCTTAACTAGGGTATGATAGAGCTGTGTTAATGGCAATGATGCGGCTAAACTTAACAAAAAATTAACACCATGAAATAAGTTGGCACAAACCATGCTGTGTTTGTGCAGAATTTGATACAATGGGCCCAGTTGTTAGGGTATTAATCTAAGAGATTGAAATTATGAGCGTATTTAAAAAAGTAGGTCATGGCGTAGCCTGGGCATATAAGCCTGTGGTTAATGTGAAAGCGTGGATGGGTTGGGATATCATCAAGACTTCCAGCCGCTATGTATATAATTTAGGCAAAAACCTTTTTGTGCCGCAAAAAGCGGGACACACAGAAACCTTCCAGGAAGCACTGGCACGCCTTAATTTGAGTGAAGCGGATTTACAAGTACGCCAAAAAGAATTTATGCGCTTATTTTTAGTGTATGGTGCCATAGGCGCTGGCATTGTTGCCTATAGCGTTTACCTTTTTTATATCATGAACTTTATGGGTGGGTTGTTGGCCATTGTAGTGGCTGCATTGGCCTTTGCCATGGCGTTTCGATATCATTTTTGGGTATTTCAGATTAAACATAAAAAATTAGGCTGCAGTGTACGCGAGTGGTGGCATTCGAAAATAGAGAACACGGTAGCAGCTGCGGACGGCGAGGATAAACTATGACTATGAAACGTATTCTATCACTACTTTCTTTGTGTTTATTGGCGCCCGCTGCATTTGCTACGCCTAGTTTCTTCGCACCGGCAACAAATGATCAATCCATGTATTATCTGGCAGCTATTTTTGGCAATGTAGGGAATGTATTATCGCAATGGACTGGGGCTCACGAATCTACTCTATTGAAATATACGTTTTTATATTTTAACAACGCGGTGATAGTGTTAGGCTGTATACTCATACTCTATACTTTAGTGATATCTACCATCAACACGTCTCATGACGGCGAAATGATGGGTAAACGCTTTAATTCCGTGTGGATTCCTCTACGTTCCGCTCTGGGTTTTGCGCTGTTATTGCCAACGACCACCTCTTCATTAGGCATGGGCAATATAGCTGTACAGGGCTATGCCGTGATTCAAGTGTTTGTAATGTGGGTCATCGTACAAGGCGTGGGTGCTGCCGATTACATCTGGAGCAATATGGTGGACCAGATAGCTACGGGTAATGCGCAGATAACCATGAATACGTCTACTACCAGCGATTTAGAAACAGCAACCAGTATTTTCGAATATATGACGTGTACGATTGGGCTTATGGAATCGCAAACCTCACAGAATTATTATACTCAGCAGGATACTAATAATGCGCAAGGTCCGAAGAGTGCTCGTGTAACATGGGGTAGCGACACTTTCATTAAATACGGCTATAGACAAACAGCACCTAATGTTATGTATCAAAAAACAGATGGAAGTAGCAATACACCCTATTCTTATGTGTGGGCTTTTGGCTTTGGCGGTACTTCGGATTGGACGCGCCAGTCTGTTTGCGGCTATGTGATGATGCCTACCGGAGAAGGGAGCGGTGATCCTGCAAAAGTAGCTTATTATACACGTCAAGCTGCCCTGATTAATGAAATGATTGGTTATGATTCTACAGTTGCCGCCAAAGATCAATATTATAAGGGCATATATGGGGGGCCTTGGTATGGTATATATCCTACGGATGGCAAAACGCTGGGAGATCCAGGGGCTGAGGGTGTAAACCACACGCCCGATTTCATGGTAACAAACGCAGACAAAACCAAAACACAGATCCCTACCCTAGGCTATTTAGCAGATGCTTATATGGTTTTTCTAGATACGGGCTCACCCAAGCCTGCCCCAGGTGGTACGACGGGTTCATTAACAGGAATTTGTTATGATTCAAATGATACTGTTGTTCCATGCCCCGACACGGCTACCAGCGACGCACAAACGTATGTTACCACTCAGTTGCAGAATATGGCCGAAGCATACCAAGCACAGACTATCGCCAATTATCAACAATATCAAGACGAAGAGGCCGCGCAGAATGCTGGTCAGGGTGGCGATGAGGGCATTGCGTCCGATCAGCAAGGAGAAACACAGTGCCAAACGGATGAGAATGGTGTGACGCAATGCAGCATTATAGGTGGCAACCCCCCGATTGCGCCCGATCAGCAAGGAAAAACACAGTGTCAAACGGATGAGAATGGTGTGACGCAATGCAGCATTATAGGCGGCAACTCTACTCCTCCCCCCGTGGTAACCGGCACTTTAACGCCCGCGGAAAGAAAAGACGTATTGGTTTCGGCGGCAAAATACAATGGCTGGGCCAGTGCCGGTGCATTTTTCTTGGATATGGCCAGAGCGCTGGGCTCATCCACCTCGACCTTGTCGGCATCGACTTACGATTATAGTTATCCTGGCCTAGCATGCCAGAATGGCGTCGGTATTACTTCGGAGAATCAGAGTGGTAGAAGTTGTCAGGATGCACGCACTGCCACCGATATTCAAGGTATATTTAGAGGCGGTAAAACCGATGGCAAGAATAAAAAAATGCACCGTGCGTATGGTTACGGGGTTAATAACTTAAGCCTAGTGCTCGTGGGTGCGGAGGGCATCTCGATGCAAGTATTGGGGAACAGCTACAATGAGCCCGAGACTGAACCTGGCACAGATAAAAAGGGCAGTGATTGTACCCCCTTAACCGACAGTAATGGGGCCGAAGTCGTGGACAGCAGCGGCAAGCCAGTAGAAACGTGCGGTATTTACAACAGTGCTACGAATGGCAATCCGGCCTTTGATACACGTAATTTTACAAAACCACGTTTTCCTGCAATGATCATTAGTCCGATAGCATGGTTTAAATATGTCAATCAATCCATTATGTGGAATTTTGCCCAAACCTTACAGCCCATCATGTCTATGGGCACCACTGGGCAACTCGTGAATCCATTATTCACACTGCGCCAAGCCGGCATACGCCTATTAAATACATCCTCGAAGTTATACCACGTTGGTTTTAAATATATGTGGGTATCGGGACTGGTATCGTATGTTGCCTCGGGTTGGACGGGTATTGCCAATGCGATGACCAGTGCACTGACATGGGGTATGGCGATGTATAGTGTCATCATCAGTATGATGATGACCATGGGTGCCATCCTAGCGTATTATTTCCCGATGATTCCTTATCTGATATTTACTTTTGCCTTCATACAATGGTTAGTGTTAACCGTCGAAGCGATGGCGGCGGCACCCCTGTTATCTTTGGGTATCTTAAATCCGGAAGGGGAGCATGAGGTTTTTGGTAAGAGCAGTATGGGTATTGCTATTCTGGCCAGTGTATTTTTGCGGCCACCGCTGATGATCATCGGTTATTTTGCCGCTACGGTGATGAGTTATGTGACGGTTATGATTGTTAATGGGGGCTTCTTCTTCGCTGCCAACTCATTATTAGGCGGTTTGGGTGCCGATGGTGGTGCTGCCAGCATGTTTGGTACTTTGATTATTTGGGGGATGTATGTGAATACCCTCATGGTGGTTTTGAACAAGTCTTTTACTTTGATTTATCATCTAGCGGATCATGTTACTCGTTGGATTGGTATCACTGAAGGCCATAGTTCTGATATTGAGAAAATGATGGGCGACGTCAAGGGCGGCGTGGAGCAAGGAGCTAAAACCGCTAAAGATGCCGGCGATGCCCAAGCGAAGGCTAGAAAACAAAGTATGCAGAATTATGCTGATGCTGCAAATGAGGGGAAAGAGATACTCCAGAAAGGGGCAAAGGCATCGGCGGGAATGCCGCCTACTGAAGGGATGTAGTCCATAGGTAAGTGTAGTTTATATATTATAACGAATTTTATGGGCAAGCGTGGGCGTAAATAGGAGCTGAATGGGCTAAGTGGGACTTGATTGTGTTGTTCATATATAGCACAATATACGGATGATTGGATGAGTGCTAAGGAAAGCCGACGGGTACGAATTGAGCATTGCGAGCTTGATTTTTGTGGTTAAAAAATGTATAATTTAAAGAGTATTGTGAATTAAAAGAGGTGATTAAATGGCTAATATCGTAGAGAATTTAAAAAACGGTAACCTAGTAAAGGGCCCCCTTGGCGAATTTCTGGCTGACAAGGTTGAAAATGAAACGGCTAAAACCGCTCTTAAGGTAGCCGCTGCGGTAGTGGATCTTCCTTTGGACTTACTTAAGGGTGTGGCAAATGCCCCGAACTCTATAACTGAGTTAAAGGATAAGGCGGGTCAAGGAGACAGTGTTGCAGAGAACGTAGGTAACATAGTAAGTACTGCAGCTGCGGTGGTGAGTGGCGGTAACTTCTTGGCTAACCGTGCAGTCGCGAGCGGAATCAGCTCGGGCGATTCCTTTGTAAACTTATTCGATCCCGCATTTAAAAATGATAACAAACCTATGCCTAAAAAGAAAGAAGAAGATAAGGCAGAAGCCGAAGACGACAGCGAAGATAATGCGATCAATATGCAGCCACATAATCCAGCAGCACAGGATAGTTTGTTGCAGAATGTTGCGGCTAAAACAGGTCCGTCTTCGGATCTTAATTTAGAAGATCCAAAAGATTCATCAATCGCTTCAATGGGGGTTTAGCTAAATAACATGTCCAACGAAACCAACCCCACATCAGCCCCTAGCCTACCCGGTCCGGGGCCTGATTCCATGCTGAGTGCGGCGGGCAAAAATGATGACGCTATGCTGTACGCTACTTTTAATTTCGCCAAAAGCAAGGGTGGCGGGGAGAGTAATGCGGCTGAGGATGCAGCTATAGATCAAGGTGCGCAGATGGCGTGTGTAGCAGTAGGTGCAGCGTTTGGAGTACCGCCAGAGATTAGTGCCCAGGCTGGAAAGATGCTGGCAGCTGAAATAAAAGACAAGCGTGACGAGGATAAAAACAAGGAAAACAATAAACCCTCTAGCCCTAGTCTAAGTATAGGCGACTAAAACAGAGCTACCTCAACACCCCTATTTCCCCTTCCACAATCAGCGGTGCCGCGGTTTTTGCTTTAATTTCTTCTATGCTCACATCGTGAGCGCGTTCTAATAAGCGGAAACTGCCATTTTCTACGCTCAATACACCCAGATCCGTTACAATTTTATGTATACAATTCACGCCGGTTAAAGGCAAAGTACAATGCTGTAATAATTTCGATTCTCCCTTGGGGCTGGTGTGCATCATGGCGACGACGATGTTTTTTGCCGCGGCCACTAAATCCATCGCACCGCCCATGCCTTTCACCAATTTACCGGGGATCATCCACGAGGCGATATTACCGCTCACATCCACTTCAAAAGCGCCTAACACAGTTAAATCGATATGGCCACCGCGAATCATGGCAAAGCTTTCGGCCGAGGAGAAAAAAGCCGCGCCTTCTATAGCGGTGACGGTTTCTTTGCCCGCATTGATTAAATCGGGGTTGACTTCATCTTCATTAGGATAAGGTCCTAAACCCAATAAGCCATTTTCCGATTGCAGCATGACGCTGATCCTCTTGGGGATATAATTCGCCACCAGGGTGGGAATGCCTATGCCTAGGTTGACGTAATACCCATCTTTTAATTCCAGTGCAATGCGTTTGGCGATTTGGTCGCGGCTTAAGGGCATGGTGTTACTCCTTGTGATCAGCGCGCAACGTGCGTCGCTCTATGCGTTTTTCGAATTTACCTTGGATAATACGATTAACATAAATGCCAGGCGTGTGTATGTGTTCGGGATCTAAAGCCCCTACGGGGACGATTTCTTCCACTTCCGCGATGGTGAGCTTAGCAGCGGTAGCCATCATGGGGTTAAAATTCATGGCCGTTTTACGATAAATGAGATTACCCATGGTATCGGCTTTCCAAGCCCGAATGAGTGCCACATCGGCGTGCAAAGCCTCTTCCATCACATAATGACGGCCTGCAAATTCGCGCGTTTCTTTGCCTTCTGCTATGGAGGTGCCATAACCGGTGGCGGTATAAAAAGCGGGTATACCGGCACCGCCCGCGCGGATCTTTTCGGCCAAGGTGCCTTGAGGCGTTAAAATGACCTGCATTTCCCCGGATAATAACAATTGTTCGAATAAGGCATTTTCGCCTACGTAGGAAGCGATCATGGTCTTGATCTGCCGTTTTTCCAGCCATAGGCCTAGGCCAAAGCCATCGACACCCGCGTTATTGGAAATGCAGGTTAAGCCCGTTACGCCCATTTGGTGTACCGTGGCGATTAAACCTTCAGGTATGCCGCAAAGGCCAAACCCACCCACCATGACGGTCATATTGTCTTTTAGGCCTGTTAGGGCATCTTCATAGCGGTAAACGCGTTTATCAAATCCGGACATGATAAATTCCTTGTGATTGCTTTAGACGAAATATACCATATCAGCAGGTTTTCAAACTGCCCATTTTTGGAGTTTTACCCGCAAATGAGGTAAGATAAGCCTTTTTAAAGGCCCAGAAAGCACCTATGTACAAATCATTACCATTTTTCATCGGTTTGCGCTATCTACGAGCCAAAAGGCGGAACCATTTTATTTCGTTTATCTCTATTAGCTCGACCATAGGCATTGCCTTGGGCATTATGGTGTTGATCACGGTGTTATCGGTATTAAATGGCTTTAACGACCAAATCAAAAACCGCGTGCTTTCCATGGCGACGCAATTGAGCATGAGCACCGAAAGCAATTTTTTACCCGACTGGCAACAAACGGCTAAGATGGCCGATACCAATCCGAATATAGTCGCCAGTGCGCCGTATGTCAGCGGCCAAAGCATGCTGACGGCCAATGGCCAAGTGTCCGGCGCCTTTGTCTTTGGCGTAGTACCGGATCTAGAAGCCAAGATATCGGAGTTGGGCAGTAAAATGGTGGTAGGAAAGCTCAACGATTTACAATCGCATGGCTTCGGCGTCATTTTGGGCTCGGAGCTGGCGAATAATTTGGGCGTGATGCCTGGAGACAAGGTATTGCTTATTTCACCCGTAGCTTCAATGACACCCTTTGGTATTATCCCTCGCTCCAAACGATTTACTGTCGTCGGTATTTTTGATGCGGGCAGCGGTTTTGGTTTCAACGATAAATTTGCGTATATACATCTAGATGATGCCAAAGTCTTTTACAATACCGGCGATGCGGTGAGTGGCTTACGCTTTAAGTTAAAAGATGCCTATCAAGCGCCGTGGGTGGAAAATCAGCTGGCCGATGCCTTTCCTGAAAATTATGTCTTTGCCGATTGGACCACAGAATATGGCTCCTTCTTCGAGGGTTTAGCGCTGCAAAAAACGATGATGGCGGTGATTTTATTTTTAATCATTGCCGTTGCTATTTTTAATTTAGTGTCTAGTTTAGTGATGACGGTCACCGACAAAGCGAGTGATATTGCCATCTTGCGTACGCTAGGGGCAACGCCACGGCAGATCATGGCTATTTTTATGGTACAAGGCAGCATGATTGGTTTGCTGGGGACGTTTATCGGCCTATTGTGTGGGATTCTGCTGTCTATGCATGTGACTCAATTGTATTTACTGGTAAAACATGTGTTTCATTTGCAATTGCTATCATCCGGCGTGTTTTACGTAGATTATTTACCATCAGAAATTATGGCGAGCGACGTGCTGCGTATTTGTGTGATTGCCGTCATCATGAGTTTCTTAGCGAATTTATACCCGGCATGGCGTGCCTCTAAAACGCATCCGGTGGAGGCGTTGCGTTATGAATAGTAATTATTTGCTCACTTACAAGTATTCCAAAGCACAGATGGGGATGCAGGTTGCGCGTAATTTTGAGGGGAAAAAGCGGAGTTTATATGGGCGTACATGAGCATTTTTCAGCAAAAAATAACGCGCAAGATGCACCCAATATGGGCTTTATAGTAGAAGCGCGTGGTTTGGGTAAGACTTATCAAGATGGGCAAATCAAGGTAGAAGTTTTAAAAGACGTCGATCTTACGCTGGCCGCAGGAGAATTAGTGGCGGTGATAGGTGCTTCCGGTGTAGGCAAAAGTACCTTACTGCATTTGTTAGGTGGTTTGGATAAATACACGGCGGGTGAAGTACGTATACAGGGCCAAGAATGGAGTGAGCAATCTGAAGTGGAACGTTGCCATTTACGCAATGAGAAAGTAGGCTTTGTCTATCAGTTACATCATTTATTGCCCGAATTTAATGTATTGGAAAACGTGTGTATGCCTTTATTGATTGCGGGCGAAAAGCTACCCGCGGCTGAAGAGAAAGCTGCGGATATATTAGAAAAAGTAGGTTTGGCACATAGACTGCGGCATCGCATAGGCGAATTATCCGGCGGTGAACGCCAACGTACTGCCATCGCGCGTGCCCTGGTTAACAAACCAGCCTGTGTTTTAGCGGATGAACCTACGGGTAATTTGGATCAACGTACGGCAGAAAAAGTGTATGAACTGTTTGTAGAATTAAATCGCGCGTATAAAACTAGTTTGATTATGGTGACCCACGATATGCGCTTGGCAGAGCGCTTGGAAAAGGTGTATCATATTGTGGATAAGAAATTGGAAAGAAAGAGGTGATGAAGTATGTTATATAATAATATTTTAGAAACGATAGGTCGCACGCCCAGCGTGCGTTTGAATCGTATCGGTGCAGATTTAAACTGTGAATTGTATGGCAAATGCGAGTTTTTTAATCCGGGTGGTTCCGTTAAAGATCGCATAGGCTATAATATGGTGGAAGAAGCGGAAAAAGCAGGGCGTATTAAGCCCGGCGACACTTTAATTGAACCCACTTCAGGCAATACCGGTATAGGTATCGCTTTAGCGGCAGCGGTTAAAGGCTATCGTGTAGTCATCACCATGCCCGAAAAGATGAGCCACGAAAAACAAGTCACGTTAGAAGCCTTAGGGGCAAAGATTTATAGAACGCCTACGGAAGCAGCTTCGGATTCGCCGGATAGCCATATTTCTTTGGCCAAACGTTTGCAGAAAGAAATTCCGAATGCGCATATACTCGATCAATATGCGAATCCCGCAAATCCAGGCACACATGAACAATTTACCGCCCAGGAAATCATCGACGATTTTGGCGATAACTTGGCAATGGTAGTCATGAGTGTCGGTACGGGCGGCACGGTGACGGGTGTGGCGCGACGGCTAAAAAAACAGTATCCACATATCAAGATTATAGGGGTTGATCCCTATGGCTCTATACTAGGCGGCGGTACCGAGGTTAAACCCTATTTAGTAGAAGGCATAGGCTATGATTTTTTCCCCGAGGTGCTGGATAACGATTTAATCGATGAATATGTTAAAATCAACGATAAAGATTCCTTCTTGATGGCGCGACGTTTGAGCCGCGAAGAAGGCATCTTGGCAGGCGGTTCTGCAGGTGGCGCCTTGTGGGCGGCATTGCAAGTAGCGCCGAAGTTACCTAAAGGGTGCCGTTGTTTAGTGCTATTCTCCGATGGTATCCGTAATTATATGACTAAATTTGTAGACGACGCGTGGATGCGCCAGCAAAATTTTATTGAGTAATAGCGATGTTAAACGAAAACGACGTAATAATACGGCCGATGATCCCCGAAGACATACCCGCCGTGATGCGGATAGAAAACAGCACCAATCCTACGCCATGGTCTGAAAAAATAATGCGCGATTGCATTAATGTAGGGTTTAAATGTTGGAGTTTGCTGGTCAATGGTGAAGTGATGGGTTATGCTATTTATGTTTTATCATTACATCAATGCCATTTATTAAATTTTCGGTTAGACATTGCTTTACATGGGCACGGCTATGGCACTTTTTTCTTACAACATTGTCTAGATGAAACCTTAAAAGAAGGCGTGGCGTGGATGGTGTTGGAAGTGCGGCCTAACAATCTAGCGGGACAGGCTTTGTATAAAAAATTTGGTTTCACACAAATCAGTATTAAAGATAGATATTACGACGATGGCGACGGTGTATTTGAAGATGCGTTGGTCTATGGTGTGTGGATCAAAAAGCGATGACATTACAAGACCAAGTCAAAAAGCGTAAAACCTTTGCCATTATTTCTCACCCGGATGCGGGTAAAACCACTTTAACCGAAAAACTATTGCTGTTCGGGGGTGCGATTCAATTAGCGGGGACCGTTAAGGGACGAAAATCAGCTCGCCATGCCACTTCCGATTGGATGAAGCTGGAGCAGGAGCGCGGTATTTCTGTGACCTCCTCCGTGATGCAATTTCCGTATAAAGAAGCGATCATTAATCTATTGGACACGCCTGGGCATGAAGATTTCTCCGAAGACACTTATCGTACTCTAACGGCGGTAGATTCAGCGTTTATGGTTATCGATGGCGCCAAGGGTGTAGAAGAGCGCACAGTAAAATTATTAGAAATTTGTAGGCTGCGGCAAACGCCTATTTTTACCTTTATCAACAAACTCGATAGAGAATGTTTAGAGCCCATTGCCTTATTAGATGAAATAGAGCAAACCTTGCAAATCGAGTGCACACCCATCACTTGGCCCATCGGGATGGGGCGCGCTTTTCGCGGTATTTATCATTTATTAGAAGATAGAATTTATTTATATCAAAGTACCAAAGGCGATCGCATTCAGGAAATGGCCATGGTGGATGGCTTAGACAATGCTTTATTGGACGAAGTCATAGGCGAGCAAAATGCAGCACGTTTTAGGGAAGAAATGAATTTGGTGCAAGGCGCGAGCCATACCTTTGATAAAGAAGCCTATTTAAGCGGCAAACAAACGCCAGTTTTTTTCGGTTCGGGGATCAACAATTTTGGTATACAGCAATTATTAGATGCCTTCGTGGAGTGGGCACCGCCACCACAATGGCGCGAGACGACGACGCGCTTGGTTGCAGCCGACGAAGAAATTTTTTCGGGCTTTGTGTTTAAGATCCAAGCGAATATGGATCCACAACACCGTGATCGTATTGCTTTTCTACGTATCTGTTCGGGGCAGTATGAAAATGGCCTGAAAGTGTATCAAGCGCGCACCCAAAAAATGTTACCCTTGCGCAATGCCTTAACCTTTATGGCGGGCGAGCGCAGTCAAGCCGATAGCGCTTATGCGGGGGATATCATTGGTATTTATAATCACGGCACCATTCAAATAGGCGATACCTTTACCAGCGGCGAAGCCCTGCAATTTACGGGTATTCCTTATTTTGCGCCGGAGTTATTTAAGCGGGTGCGTTTGCGCGATCCGTTGAAGATGAAAGCCTTGCAGAAAGGATTGTTGCAGTTATCGGAAGAGGGCGCGACCCAAGTATTTAGGCCGTTGCATACCAACGACTTAATCCTAGGCGCAGTGGGAGTGTTACAATTTGATGTAGTGGCGTATAGATTACAGCACGAATACAATGTCGATTGTAGCTACGAACCCATTACCGTCTATACGGCACGTTGGGTGCAGTGTGATGATGACAAGATTTTACAGCAATTTAAAGAAAAAGCGCATATGAATTTAGCGCTAGACGGCGCCGATAATTTAACCTATTTAGCCCCTTCCTCGGTGAATCTATCCTTAACCATAGAGCGCTGGCCGCAGATTCAATTTGCGGCGACTAGAGAGCATTTATAAATTATCATGTCGGGTCGCAGCTTGATCAATAAATCTTGAGGTATTATATGGATATTGTGGGTAAGGTTTGTGGCTTATTACCTTTATTAAGGTAACTACTACCCCTATCTCCCCTAATGGTCACGGCTCGGTTACAAAGTGATGAATCGAGCCATGACCGTTAGGGAGCGGATGGTTGACATATACTCTAAGGGAAAAATAATTAATTTTTAAATTGATATAAAAGGTAAATGAAATGAAGACGATACTAGAGCTCTTAGAAGAGTGCCCGCTTGATCTGCAACAAATTAAATCTCTAGAAAAAATAGATATTGCAGAACTCAATGCCATGGGCGAAAATGCGCTGATAGTGGCCTTTAGGATGGGTCATTATGCGGCAGCGCAGTATTTATTATCCGTTGTACCCGATATCACCACTCAGTATAAGGCGTTAAGCACTATCTCTGTAGAAGGGTATACCGCACTATTCTGGGCCTGTGCATTTGATAATACAGACATGGTACAGCTTTTATTAGACTATGAAGCTTGCATCCATGACGTACGCTATGAGTATGCGGGTCTTGTAAGCGTCAATCCTCTTACGGGAGAAAATGCCTTGATACTGGCTGCTAGGCTTAATGCCACACAGGCAATGAAGACGTTGCTTAGCTTTCTTTCAAGAAAATGCTCATATTCTGATCGGGTCAAGTTATTAGCGCATCGCTGCCATAAACAATATAATGCGCTTATTTGGGCCTGTGAATATCAGCAAATGGAGATGATTGGGCCATTGGTATCTCGAATGGGCCCAACGTCTATCTTTAGCTCCGATTGTATTCTAGGAAAGCTAGATCAGTCCCCTATCATGTATACAGTGAAGCATAAAAAACTTCAAGCATTTCAGTTTTTATTGAATTATGCTCAAGGCGAGGCCAAAAAGCATGCGCTAGAGCTTTTACATATGGCACTATTGAATGGTGATCAAGCTAGTGTAGAACTTTTGCTGCCTCTGGTGAATAAGACGGCGACTCTTTTAGCTAGGGCAGTATTTGTGAGTAATGTTTCTATCGTTCGGATGCTCATTCAAAATGGCTGCAAACCCGAACCGTCTGTTCTTTATACAGAGGATTACTATTATGGGCCAGATAATCCTTTCGCAGCTACTTATGTAACACCTTTGATGTGGGCTGCAAGGAAGGGCGATAGTGAGATGATTAGCGTTTTATTAGAATGTAATGCTGAAGTTGATCTGCAAACTTATTACGATAAGACTGCATTGATGTATAGTGTTCTTGAGGGGCATATGGGAGCGGTCAATAGTCTTTTATGCCAGGGCAAAGCTAATCCAAATTTAGCTGATGACGCTGGGAATACTCCTCTTATGCAGGTATATGAAAATGGTGAGATGATTATCCCCCTGCTATTACGGTCGGGAGCCGATCCTTATCAATGCAATTTAAAAGGAGACAATGCGCTCACTTATTACGTGAAATTAAATCGACTAGAGCAAGTCAAAATTCTATTGGAAAACGGGGTTGATCCCAACAGAGAGAGTAGGCAAAGAGAAAAACCACTTATCCTGGCTAGTGAAAAGAACGATTTAAAAATGATTCAAGCCATTGGCGATACACCGGGGTGTGACTTTAGCATCAAGAACAAAGCAGGTAAAACTATTCTATTCATGGCCCTTGAATCACATCGCTTTGATATTGCGATTTATTTAATAGAAAGAGGTAAACGGGATATTAATGAAGCCGTAGAAGAGAACAAAAAAGAATTATTACTACATTATTTCTGCAAAATAGACGATGTGGCTGTCATCCTTTTTTTGGTGGAGCAAGGTGCTGATGTTGAATGTAAAGATAAAAAAGGCAAAGCCCCTGTAGAGTATGCAATTATAAAGAAGATCTTACAGACAGCTGCCTATGAAAAAGATCTAAAAGCCCTGTTACCTGTTACGGTTGAACCCATACTGGTCTCTAAAAAAATATTACAACTTTTTGTATCTGCTTGTGCTGGACTACAACAGGTTTCATCATCCTCGCTCCAAACCCAAGATGCATTTTTCAGAACTAAGAAAAAATCTTCATTGATAGGGTTATTGGATCTGCTATCGGTTCGATGTCAAGATTCGGATAAATTGGAGAAGAATGAATTCTATGCGTTAAAACTTATTTTAGAAGATTATGGGCGTGGTTTGGGTATAGAGCAGAACCCTCTATCTGATGCGGTGCGAAACGTCATTTTAAGTTTAGCACCTTTTTCCTTTTCTAAAGATACGCTGCCTATGAATGTAGATGAATTATTCAATTTAGCCCAAAAGCTGCCATTGGATGCAGACACGAAAAAGTATATGTTTGAAACTTTTCTACCTGGAGTGAGAACATTGATTGAGAAAGAAGATGAAATTATTGCGCATATGATGCTTCCTACGAGTGAATTATATATATTAAGTCCGGATTTTCCCATACATACTATAGAGCCTAAAACAACTGATCGCAAAGCGATTCAAGCGCATCTTCATTCCATATTGCACTCGATTTTGGGTGCAGCAAAAATTTGCCATGACAAGGGCATATTGCCGGACTTCCTCTCTAGGATCAGTGAACAGAAGCAGTTTACTTGTATTGAGGGTCGCATTCGGGAGCCTTTAGAATGGGTGGCTATCGAAGGGAATGCTACCTTTGATGACCTAATGACGCAATATCTTCAAGAGGAATATCATCCTTATGTGGGACTGATGCAAAATGCTAATCAAGATGCCCGTTGGCATGTAGGTCCAGCAAAAGAATTCATTCTGAAGAGACATAGAAATACACCCTGTGAGCGAGATCCTAATTATGCTCCGAATGGTGTAGTGAGTGATGCTGGTGTAGAGCGATATTTGCAAGATGCACTATGTCATGATGAGGGTAAATCTATGGAGGGGCTTGCCATGCTTCCTAAACGGTATATCTGGTTCTGAAAATACGATTTGCCGCCACTCGGGGTGTTATTTGAAGACAGGGTGGCGGGGGTACATATTCGAATCGCTCATTTGGCAGTGTGTGTAGAGTGAATTGGAGATGGGGTCATGACAGCTTACCTAATGCCGAATCGCTCAAAATGCTATAAACTCGTTTTATCAAACATTTTTTACATGAGATGGGTAATATTTGGCTAAATCATTTTATGATAAAATAGATTATGCTGAAATAAGGGTGTAACCATTATGAATTTATTTGTTAACGAGGAGCTGTTAGCACAGACTACAGCCTTGGCTGCTTATTCTGACCGGGGTTTACTGCTGGGTGATGGCTTATTTGAAACCATTAGAGCAGAAAATGGTGCATTGTTGTTTTTCGACGCGCATTATCAACGATTAAAAAAAGCTGCGTTAGTGCTGGGGATGAATTTTAAGCTATCGCTAGAATTATTAAAATCGCGTTGCGAGCAGCTCATTATCGCCAACGAGTTAAAAAACTCGACGGCCAGTTTGCGTATCACACTTACCCGGGGACATTCCAATCGAGGAATCGACATTCCCGAAAAACAAAATCTAACCTTATTAATTCATGCCGTACCGTACAACTCTATAAATACCAACCCTAAAGCTGTCTACATAACTAAGATGGTACGCAATGAATACTCACCCATTGTGCATATAAAAACCACGAATTACTTAGAGTTAATTTTAGCTAAAAAACAAGCGCTAGAACAAGGTTATGATGATGGTTTATTGTTAAATACAAAAGGCGCTATAACCGAGCTGACCACCGCCAATATTTTTATAGTTATTGGAGATAAAATAATAACTCCATCATTAACGGATGGAGTATTACCTGGAATTACCCGACAAACCATTCTGACTATTGCGCAGGATCTCAATCTAGATATTCTAGAAAAGACAGTATACCCTAAAGATATATTACACGCTTCCGAGTGTTTTGTCACCAATAGCCTAATTGAGATACAATCCATTTCGTCTATCAATGAACATCGTTTTTTGATAGGATCAGCCGCAAAAAAAACTGAAGGTGTAAAAGAAGCTTATTATCGCTACAAGCCATACTCATAGCATCTAACGGGAGTTCTTATGAAAAAAGCTGTTGTTTTATTGTCTGGGGGCTTAGATTCCACCACCTGCTTGGCCTTGGCGAAAAAACAAGGTTATGCATGTTATGCCCTGAGTTTCTCGTATGGGCAAAAACATAACGCTGAACTATTAGCCGCACAAAACATTGCGCGTCATTTTGGTGTGGTCAAACATGAAATCGTTAATTTAAATTTGGTGGGATTAGATGGCGGTGGTTCAGCATTGACCGATCCGCAAATAGTCATTCCTGAATATGTTGAGCAGGATATTATTCCGGTTACGTATGTACCTGCACGCAATACCATTTTTCTATCCATAGCGCTAGGTTGGGCGGAGATATTGCAAGCGCAAAAGATTTTCATTGGCATCAGCGCCGTGGATTATTCCGGCTATCCAGATTGCAGGCCTGAATATTTAGCAGCCTTTCAAACTATGGCGACGTTGGCTACTAAAACCGGTGTAGAAGCAAAGCCCGTGTATATAGAAGCCCCGCTGATGCACTTGAGTAAAGCTGAAACTTTAAATTTAGGTTTATCATTGGGCGTGGATTATAGCTTCACGGTGACGTGTTATAAAGCCACGGATGAAGGTTTAGCTTGTGGCCATTGCGCGAGTTGTGAATTGAGAAAACGCGGTTTTGCAGAAGCCGCGGTGGCGGATCCGACGAGGTATGTTGCCTAACTCACAGCACAAAAACAATCTCTTTGCGGACTGTTAAATCACGGTAAAGGCCATCCAGTTGTTCCTGGTTTTGCGCCATAAAACTAATGGAGAAGGACACATACTTGCCGTGACTACTGTTTTTCACAGCAACATCAGTGGCCGTTATTGAAGGCACATGGAATTTTACGATAGCTAATAATGCTTCTAGCGTAATCTCAGCCGCTATCGCCGTAACTTTCAGCACATAGCGGCAGGGAAAAGTAAAAAGCGGTTTTTCATCCGCACCGTTTATACTCATAGCAGTTGATTTTTAGGCGAGAAGACTAGCTCTCGAGCCTCAGGAGTGTAGTATTCTACACGATTGGGGCGAGATGGGCGAAGGCAACAAAGCCTAAGAATCAACTGCGAAGAGTATACCATGTTTAAATTTCTTTTTTCGACAACAAACCGTGTACGGTAGAGCCTACGCTATCCACCATACGAGTCCACCAACCACCCAAAGGATCCGCCTTTAATGCGACTAAAGGATACTCAGCCAGCGTGTTGTTGCCCAGTAAAACAGAAACTTTACCCAATACTTGTCCTTTTTGTATAGGTGCAGTTACTTTACTGGGTAGCATGGTTTGTGTGCTGATTTTATTGATATGTCCAACAGGAATTGTTAAATAGGTATCTGTACTTACACCTACATCCACTATTTTATCGCTGCCTTTCCATACACGTACTTGACCCAGTACTTGATTGGCGTTGTAGAGTTTTTTGGTTTCATAAAAACGTGCCGCATACGTTAATAAGGCTTGACTGTCTTCGGCACGCGCATTATCGGAAGGTGCGCCAAATACTGCGGCGATGAAGCGAGTATCGCCTTGTTTGGCCGAGCTTACTAAACAATAGCCAGCTTCATCCGTATGGCCTGTTTTCAAGCCATCGGTATTAGGATAGCGCCACAACAAACGATTACGATTTTGTTGAGTAATGCCTGCGTAAGTAAACTCTTTTTGTGAAAAACCTTGGTAATATTCAGGAAATTGCGTGATGAGGGCATGTGCTAAAATAGCCATATCGTGTGCCGAGGAATAATGGTTTGGATTGGGTAAACCATTGCAATCGGTAAAATGAGTGTTTTTCATGCCTAAGCGCGCCACTTGTTGATTCATAAGATCGGTAAAAGCGTCTTCTCTGCCCCCGATAAATTCTGCCATGGCCACACAAGCATCGTTACCGGAATCCACGATGATGCCTTGTATGAGTTCACGTACGGTGACTGTATCGGTGGGTTTGATAAACATACGCGAACCGCCGGTTTGCCAAGCCTTATTGCTGACTGGAACTGTATCGTCTAGATGGATTTGTCCATTGGCCAAAGCATTGAAGGTAAGATATAGAGTCATTAATTTCGTTAGGCTAGCCGGTGGCAGTTGTACATCGGCATTATTGGCGGCTAGGATTTTACCGCTGCCAGCATCCATGAGGATATAGGCTTTCGCATCTATGGTCGGTGCAGGCGGAATGACCAGGGGCGCTTGCGGGTGGCCATTATTAGGGCCTATGGGCAGGTTTACGGCATTAACGGTATTATCGGTACTAACCGCAGTACTATCGGCAGCAAAACTGGCTATAGGCAGCAATAACGAAGTAGCAAAAGCAATGGATTTTAGTTTAAAATATGAGCGAATTATCATTGTTTATCCTTAAGTTTGAACTGGCTGTATGGGGCAAAATAATGCTGTCAATCTAGCATATTCTACAAACAGAGTAAAAGGGGCGGTGCAATACCCAGGATAGTACTTTTATTAGACAATTTATCAAAAAGTCTGCACATTATGAAAGACAATCAGAATAAATACTTGTAGCTTATCTTAGGATATGCTAGTTTTGTGCTTTGGATTTATCAGGGCGCTGTTAAGTAGCGTGCTGACATACTATCCAGGAATGCTCCCAAAGGAAATCATCTTGTGGACTTATCTGTAGGATCTTTTTCTTGGTAGAAAATATCATGCTGTGCGTAAGGGTTACCCCTGGAATCTAGATCCTGAAAAATGCGTATAAAACGTACGAATTTTTGAAAAAGGGTGTCGCGCTTAAGTACAGTGGTTTAGTCAACATCGATGGAGATTTAAGTAATGAAAAAACTAGGCTTAGGTGTGTTAGCCTTGGTAGTGGGTCTTGGATTAGCAGCTTGTGGCGGCAGCGGTAGCAGTGGTACCGATGCACAAAACAGCACCGATTCAACCGCACCACAAACGGATCAATCAACGCAAGCTGATCAATCCACGAGCTCTGATGCTTCGAACAGCGATACGACTGCAGCTGCAGCCGCACCTGCTGCTCCAGCACCTGCTCCTTCCGCTGATCAAAGCACAACCGATAACAGTGGTGCTGATAACAGCAGCATGAGCGGTAGTGACAACAGCGGCATGGGTGCCGACAACAGCACTGACAATAGCAATAACAGCGACGATTCTTCTGCTGAATAGTACTGTCACACTCACAGCAGTTGGTTCTTAGGCGAGAAGACTAGCTCTAGCGCACCAAGGGTATAAATATACATGACTGGTGCGAGAGGGGCGAAGGCAACAAAGCTTAAGAATCAAAGGCGAAGAGTATATTTTGGACGCCCTCGTTTGCTTCATGTAAACGGGGGCGTTTTTTATTAGGTGGATGTAAAACAGGTAAAGAAAAATGGAAAAGCACGAGTTACCTTTTGAACACAAATATTCTTACGAACACTCAAAAAATTACTACATCAAACATCAATCCGCTAGAAGATATCTTACGACTTGGCTCGAAGGCCTGATGATACAGCGCGCGGCACGTATGGCTGGAAAGCCTAAGGTTATTTTAGATTTACCTTGTGGCTTTGGCCGTTTGTGGCCAGCCATGATTGCAACTGGGGCTACGAACATTATTGCAGCGGACAAATCAGCTGGCATGTTGCAAGTGGCCAAGGAAATGACTCCCCCTAATATTTTATCGCATGTGACGTGCGTACCTTCTACGGCCACTGAAATTGAATTAAGAGATAAATCGGTAGATAGTGTTTTTTGTATGCGCTTGTTACATCATATCAATGACAAAAATTACCGCTTAGCCATGTACCATTCTTTTCAGCGTGTGGCGCGCGATACGGTTGTGATATCACTATGGAGTCAGAACAGTGCGCGTTATGAAAGCAACAGAAAGAATAAGATCCGCGAGGGAAAAACCCTCGATGCAGTTACTCGTAGAGGCGATCGCTATTTCTTTAATATAGAAGAAATGGAAGCAGAATTTATTGAAGGTGGCTTTGAGATCATAGGACATACTGATATGCTGCCTTATCTATCGCCGTGGCGAACTTATGTGTTGAGAGTGAAATAGAGCCATATGGCACAGTTTTTTACGGTACATCCAGATAATCCACAAGATCGCCTATTAAAGCAAGCCGTAGCGATGCTACGCGAAGGTGCGGTTATTGCTTTGCCTACCGACGCTAGTTATGTCTTGGCTTGCCACTTAGGCGATAAAGCAGCTTTGGATCGCATACGCACTATACGTCGTTTAGATCCTAGCCATTTAATGACACTGTTGTGCAAAGACTTATCTTCCGTGGGTAGTTATGCCAAAATCGAAAATAGCACTTTTCGTTTATTAAAAAGTTTAATGCCGGGGCCGTTTACCTTTATTTTAACGGCTAGCCGCGAAGTACCGAATCGCTTATTACATCCTAAGCGTAAAACTATAGGCTTGCGTATTCCCGAGTCTGCAATTTGCCAGCATTTATTATCTTTGTTGACAGAGCCTTTATTAGCAACGACTTTAATTTTACCTGGAGAAGATTTGCCGTTGACGGATGCGGAAGAAATGCGTGAAAAATTGCAACATCATGTGGATTTAATCATAGACGGTGGCCCAGGTTCATTAACGGCAACGACGGTGATCGATGCAACCCAGTCTACGCCAATTTTAGTGCGCCAAGGCTTGGGGCATTCTGGGTTTCCCCGAGTCGTTAATAATAAATTGGAATAATGGTTTGAGTAGATCTACTCGGTCACTCCAACAGACCCTAGTTTGGCATGTGATATCTACAGATATTTCACTTGCTTATCAACTTAATACCAAAAAATACTAATCCATCCTTGTCATTTAAAAAATAATATGCTAGCATTTTCACTGGTTAAAAAAAGGTTAAATATTAAAAATATTAGGAAGAGGGTAATTTTATGACAAAAGTGTATATCAATATCAGCAAAATCAAAAATACATCTGATTTTGATCTATTAACTCCCGCCATGAAGGATTACTTGGAAACCTATCACGGAAAGCCGACATTTGAATCGCAGATTGCAGAAATGCCTGAGGAAACAAAAAAAGTATTAGAACAGCGATTAGAGGATGAAGCGTTATGGGATACTATTTTTATGTATGCTCCTAATATTCCGGTAAAAATACATGGCTATCTGTATGATCTTAAGGCCGCCTTGCGATTACTGCAAGAGGGCAAGGGTGTAGCTACAGATGCAAATACAGGAAAATATAAATTTACTTATGCTGATATTCAACCTGATTGGTCGTCAAAGAAGAAAATACAAGACACAATTAATGCGGCACAGCCTGCTTTAGACGGCAATGCCCCCGAATTCACACCGTTCAATAGCAATATGGTGTTACCAGATAGTTCATTAGGATTACCATCCTCTGCGGTAGATTCTTCGGCACCGCAAATACCTATTTCTGCAAAATCTGAAGAATATAAGTTTTTTGATGGAGAGGATGATCACTTAGATGCCAATATACCTGAATCGGGTGGATGGCCATTACCGCCATCTCTTCAATTTGGGCAACCATTTGAACGAGAAGAAGAATCAAGGATAGATAGCTATGTAGAGGGTGATAATTCACAAAACTATGAACAAGAAGAGGCCATTCGTTTAAAAGTGGTTGTGGTCGGGGCAGTGGCAAGTAATAAAATGGGCCTGCTTTATAGGTATAAGCACGGGACATACCCAGAGGAAGGGTCTTTGTCATGGACTCGGGCTATAGACAATCAAACAGTATCTGTTCTAATTAATGAGAGTGAAGTATTACTGCTCCTGTCGAATGTACAGGGCCAAGAAGAATATGATCGCCTAAGGCCTTTAAATTATCCCAGCACAGATGTTTTCATCTTGACCTATTCTGTAGTGGATCCAGAAAGTTTTAATGAAATTGAGAATAAATGGGTACCAGAGTTGCGCTGGCATTGTCCTGATGCAAAAATTATTCTTGTGGGTTGTAATATGGAGCGGCTGGTTAATGCAGTTCCTCCAATTACCCCAGAGCGGGTTCAACAAGTGGCACATAGAATCGGCGCTGCCGCATATATAGAATGTTCAGCAAGAACAGGGGACAATGTAGAAGAGGTATTTTTAACAGCAGCTCGAATAGGCTATGAGCAACAAATCAAAATGGCAAAAGTAGCCCAAACACAGTTTACTCCGTTTGGATTATTCTCATCGGTGATAGATACAGTGCGTGGGCGGAATGATCATCCAGCTAAGCATCATGAGCCTAAGATTAATTCTAAAGAGGAATTAGTTGCTGAATTGAAGGCGTATATACTCCGTAGAAAAAAGGAGGGTGAACAGAGTGCTCTCAGTAGTTTTCTCGGTGGCACCCCTATGGTGACCAAAACGAGCGCCGCGCGAGATCTTATTAATACCTTGCAGCATAATGCAGGATGCAAAGCATTTTCTGCATACTCTAAAACTACAAAGGAGACACTTTTGACAGGGGAGCTCGGGGAGATCGTTAATAGGTGCCCAGAAGTGGCGGCACAAATAGGGGGCGAAGCACAACTCGCTTCTAGGGCAGTTTCCAGGCATTCTTCTAGAGGCAATCCTTTTTAATTTTCTTCTGGTTTATGCTCGAAACAGTAGGCGCGGTTAGAGGGTTAATAACACCGCGCCAGTAACCTTTCTTCTGTCAAATTTTTTTTATCATTTTGTTCTATGCAATCATGAACTAAACCCTCTTTAAGTGCTAAAATGCGATCACCGTAGGCTAGGGCATGGTTTACATTGTGAGTTGTTAATAAGGCGGTAATATGGCGTTCCTCAATGATGCGCGCCGTTAATGCCATTAAATGTTCTGCGGTTTTAGGATCTAAGGCACTGGTATGTTCGTCCAATAATAAAACTTCTGGCGGATACAACACTGCTAGCGCCAAAGCTAGGGCTTGTTGTTCACCACCGGACAAACGTGCTACCAACACATCGAGCTTAGTTGCCAAATGGGTATTAAAGGACTTTAAGTAATCGGCCAAAGAATCTATCACATCGGTCTTATTTCTTTTTTGTATTAACTGATAATTTTCAAAAATGGTTAAATTTAGAAAAAGATTGTCTCGTGCATTCTGCGTTAAAGTATGTATGCAATGTGCACGTGTTCGTGCCGATAAAGACAGAATATTTTTATTTTTTAATATGATCTTTCCATCATTGGTTCTATAACGGCCATCTAGTAATTTTAACAAAGAGCTTTTTCCTGAACCATTAGTACCCAACACTATCACGCAATCGCCTTTTTTCACTGTATAATTAATATTTTCTAGGATGGGGCGTTCTAATGATGGATGTCTTAAAGTGATGTTCTCAAATTGCAACAATGGGCTCATGTTAAACTCACTTTTCGCGTGGCTGTACGTAAAAATAAGGCCAATAAAATGCCTAATAATAATTTTAAATAGATAGGGTTAATATTAAAACGCAACAAGCTATTTAAAATAAAGAAATACAAGGTAATGCCAATGAACCCAGCCAATAATTCACTGCCTGCGCGTAAATAATGTTTTTTGATGAAAGGTAAAATAAGGTGTTGTCCCAATACGATGGCGCCTATGCCGATTAGGGTCATACCCACGCCCATGCCTATGTCGGCATAACCGATGATTTGCGCTGTGATAGCACCGGAGGCGGCGGCCAATAAATTATTTAAGCTAAAACCCGTGACGCGCAAGTATGTTATATTATAGCCCTGACGTGATAACAACGCTGGGTTATCACCAAAAGCGCGTAAACACAAGCCTAATCGACTTTGCAATAAAGTATAAAAAGCAACGACCAATAAGCCTACCACCAAAGCCACACTGAACCAACCTAAGGTGGTGCTATGCGCAAAAGCGCCGCTGAATAAAGTGGGGGCGCTGAGTAAATTAATATTGGGGCGGCCCATAATCGCCATATTGACGCTGTATAAAATAAATGAGGTTAAAATACCGGCTAATAAGGGATCTACCTTGCCGCCATTTTGTAGAAATGCGGTAAAAGCACCGGCTATTGCACCACAACTTAAGGCCGCTAAAAAAGCGATTATAGGCGATATTCCCATTGTAACCAATTGTGCAAACACGCCTGCGCCTAAGACAAAGCTGCCATCAATGGTCATATCGGTGGCGCGCAATAAGCTATAACTTAAATGAATGCCCAAGGCCAAGGGAATTAAAGTTAAAGATTGTGTTAGCGTTACTAATAGTAAAACAATCATTTGAGATTTCCTACACGGTGATCGCTTACATCAACGATGGCATAGTGGTCTTTAGCCGCTTCTTTTTTAATAGCAGCGAGATCTTGTCCTTGGGCGTTTAAAGCTGGGGTATTGATAAATACGGAGAGTTTCGTCATTTTTACCTGAGGGATGTTTGCTGCGGGGGTGCCTTGTAAGACTTGTTCGGCCACCTTAGCGCCTTCTACACCGATTTGATATTCCTTCACACCCAAAGCAAAACCAGAACCATTTTGCACCGAACCGTCATCGGCGCTGATCAAGGGAATATGTTTCTGGCTTGCTGTTTGCGATAAGGTAGCGATACCGCTCGCGACCAATACATCTTTTAACACCAAAATTCCCTGCGTTTGTGGCGATAAGGATTGCGCGATGCTATAAAGATCGGGCAAAGCAGTGATCATGCGTTTATCCACCTGGATGCCTAAGGTTTTTCCCGCGGCAACGGCTTCTTCTACTTGTGGTGCCATTTTATCGTTGTTGCTATATACCAGGGTTAATTGTGTTTTTGCAGGATAGATAGCGTGTATAAACTGAATGATTTGCGTGGGAGTAATTTCATCGTCTACCAAGGCTAATTGACTCTTTGCTCGGGAGCTATCGGGTAATAAGGCGGCGAGTCCCACGATGGGGCGATCATGAATCATTGCTGCTGTCATTTCAGTGGTTTGTGTGGCAAGCGGTGCATAGAGATCTAGGCCCTTGTTTTGCAATTGTAAGATCATCGAACGCTGTAGATTCACATCGCCTTGAGCGCGCATTACTTGAAATTCTATGGGTTGTTTCAGATCGGCCGTCAGTGTTTCTTCAAAACCGCGGGTGATTTCGTCCATGGCGGGATGTTCAATGGGAATGATGATGCCAATTTGAATGGGTTTAGACGCATGATTGCTGGCAGCATGTTTATTATCGCAGCCCGCGAGTAATAATAGGCTGATTAAGCTTAAGTAAGTTAATATACGTTTCATGTTGTGTTTCCTCTATTTTTCCAACAATATTTTCAATGCCCGCCGTTGCTCTAGAGTTAATCGTTTCAATTCATTAGAGCCGCGGGTGATCTTAGCGATACTGACGTTGAATTGTTGCGCTATTTCACGTTGTGTTAATTTTTCTGCCAGTAGGGCTTTTACAATACACAACCGCGTGGAGATACTTTGGCGCTCTTCATGGGTTAAAAACACGTCTAAAAATTGTCCCAAACGGTTCACATTCCGCTCTTTGGCGCAAAACTCTAAAAATTTCAACCAGTTATCGTCTGCCATAGCACCTCTCAGTTGTAATTATGTAATGTTACACAATTACAAATAGCGTGTCAAGCATTTCCCTTGCGGGAAGCCTATTTTTTAAAAAGCACGATTATTGCTCTTTTTTGTCGCAAAGGTTATACTAGGTAGGATGCCTAGATGTACTCTGAAGGTAACTACTCGCTCCCT
>JAJXVQ010000070.1 GCA_021782065.1 Pseudomonadota bacterium | reverse complement strand
ATTCCATCCCTGTACAGCCTTTAGAGCATGTTTATTTAGGACCTAGTTATACTACAGAAGCCTGTGTAAAGGCCTGTGAGCAACACGTCGCTAGACCTAGCTTTCGAATATTGGACAATACGGTAGAGTATGCTGCTAAATTGCTGGCTGAAGGTGAACCCTTGGCTTGGTTTCAGGGTCGTATGGAATTTGGTCCTAGGGCCTTGGGAAATCGCAGCATTTTAGGTTGTCCTAATGCCGTAGGCATTGCCGATAAAATTAATCAACAGATTAAATACCGTGAACGTTGGCGGCCTTTTTGCCCCAGTCTATTAGACACGGTGGCTAAAGATATCTTACAAAGCGACCATCCCGCGCCATATATGACCATCACCTTTGATGTGGCGCCAGAATGGAAGACGCGTATACCCGAAGTGGTACATGAAGATGGCACTATACGGGCACAAGTGGTGACACAAAAGTCCAACCCGCGTTATTATGAGTTGATCAGCGCTTTGGAACGATTGACGGGTAATGCCGTGATATTAAATACCTCTTTAAATCGTCGCGGTGAGCCTATGGTCTGTACGCCTGCAGATGCTTTGAATATGTTTTTTGGCTGTGATTTACGTTATTTGATCATGGAAGATGTGTTGGTAGTTAAAGAGTAGAGAAATTAGTATGTTTACAGCTGACCAAGTTCCTAGTTCTAAAGCCTGGTTTATGTGGGGCTTGGCTATTATCTTTTTATTACTACAATTTGTACTGCAAGGCTCTGTCAGTGGTATGGCACCCTTCCTAGCAAAAGATTTTAATACGGATGTAGCGGCGATAGGATTAATTTCTTCTAGTTATTTTTGGACATATTTATTGTTACAGTTACCCGGAGGGGTCTTGGTCGATCGCTTAGGGGCTAAAACCATCTTGGTTGCGGGTTCAATTATTTGCGCCATTGGGACTTTATTGTTTGCAATGAGTCCGAATGTGCACACAGCGGTTTGGTCTAGAATGCTAACGGGCTTGGGTACAGCCCCAGCATTGGCCTGTGGTTTTTATTTAATTGGGACTTGGTTTACGCCCGTGTATTTTGCTTTTGTGGTGGGTTTAAGTGAAGCCTTAGCAATGCTTTCGGGTGGGGTAGGCAGTGAAATCATTTCTACGGCGGCAATTCATGTAGGGTGGCGTACTGTGCTGGTTTGTGCTGGTATTTTCTGCTTAGTGCTGACAGTGCTTATGGTTATTTTTTTACGAGATCGGCCTCAACAAAGCCATCATCTGAAAAAGGCTACTCCTCATTTATCCATTAAACAACAATTGGTAGCTGTTTTAAGATTACCTCAAGTTTGGTTGAATGGCTTATTTTCAGGATTAATATTCCCTGTGATTAGCCTGTTAGCCACTTATTGGTGTATCCCTTATTTAATGGTGCGTTATGGAATTACGATACAATTAGCGGCCTTAGGGAATTTAGCTTTATTTATAGGTGCGGGGCTAGGGTGCCCATTCCTAGGGCACGTATCAGATTTCTTTCGCCGCAGAAAGGTGGTTATGGCTATAGGTGCCTTAGCCGCTTTCGTTACTTTCAGCATGGCTTTGTATATTCCGCATTTGCGCTTTGCCTATGTTATTGCTTTACTCTTTTTGACTGGAATTTTTTCCAGTGTTTATATGTTGCCCTTCGCCTTGGTCAATGAAATTGCCCCAGAGGAAGTCCGTGGTACAGCCATGGGTTTTACCAACATGCTGAGCATTATCTTTGGTGCGCCTTTGTTTATGCCTTTGGTCGGGTTTTTGTTGAAGAGTCAGGCGGTATCACACGATGCAACCAATTTTTCGATATCGTCGTATACAATGGCCTTAAGTATATTACCCATTTCTCTTTTGTTGGCTTTATTGGTATTAGTGTGGATCCGTGAGCCGGTTAGAGAGTGATATTGTTGATGATAAATATTCAGAAAGAAGATAGATTTTGTTAGTACTATGAATGTGTTGAATTGCACAACATTGTCATCCCCGACCTTCGGTCGAGGATGACAATGTGCTGGATTCCCGACTGCGTCGAGAATAACAAAGCCCTGCTTCGCCTATGGCGAGTCCATATATGACAAAGCTTCGATTTAAATCTATAGGATTCATCAAGATCTCACATTTTCTTTACTTAAACCGCATCTCTATCTCAGCTTGCCATTCTGCAGGCGGAGGGGTTTGTTCGTAGTAACGGCAGGTTTCTGCATAAAAAATTAAAACGCCATCATTAGGATTGTCTTTCAATAGGGCCTCAAAACCGAGTTTTGCAGCCTTAAAGTCTCGTCCCAGATAAGCTTGATAATAAGTTTCAAATAAAGGCAATTGCTCTATGTGCAAGGCACGTTCATTCGCATCGCGTATACTGTCTAACAATTGCCATACTGTCATGGCCTCAGCGCGGCCCATTAAAATAATCTTACCTACAGGGCGCAAATGATAGTGTGCCTCTAGTGGCAAGGTGATTTTAACCGCATCGCTAATCAAACATTGGGTCTTAAAGGTTTTATTCAATCCTTCTAATCGTGAAGCCACATTGACGGTATCGCCAATAACCGTACCCTCTATGTGCGTAGCCTCGCCCACTATGCCCAACATCAAAGGACCATAATGTAAACCCATGCCGACTTCTAATTTTACATCGGTGCGGCCTCCAGCAAAATCGGCAATTTTGTGTTGCATCTCCAGACAGGCTTTTAAAGCCTCTTTACTTTCACCGGGGAATAAGGCCATAACACCATCACCTAGAAATTTATCGATGAAACCGTTATGACTGTGTATCAGAGGGGTTACTTCCAACAAATAGTCATTGATAAATTGGAAAACCGCTTCGGACTTGTATTTTTCTGAATAACCGGTAAAGTTCCGTATATCCATGAATAACACATTCATATTTTTACTGACAGAATCGCCCGCATCTAAGTCAAAGATATTCTCTTGTCCTAATTGGTTCAAGAAAGGCTTAGGCACAAAGCGCTCGAACAACGTATATAATCTCGAGTTATCGATGAATATAGACATTTGTATGGACAAAGCGCGTAATACCATCAAGCGATCGGCGGTAAAAGAATCGGTAGATAATTTGTTTTCACAATAGATAACGCCTATCACCTCATTACCATCGGCGTTGAAGATAGGTACGCTGATTAAGGACTTGGCCTCGGATTCTTGTAAATAAGGACTGCCCTGAAACTCTTCACTTTTACTCACATCCATGACCAGAATTTCTTTTTTCTCACGCCAGGTTTGTAAAAAGACTTCTTGGGAGATTTTAGCTTCTTTCCAAGGCGTGTGCGTTAAAGTTTGAATACCGCTTTCTTTACTGCCATAATAGGCTTCTATCCAGAATTCACCTTTTAACATCAAACACAAGGCGCCACGAGTAGCCGCAATGTTTTCAATGAGGAGCTGCATAACGTTACCCAACAAAGCACCCAATTGCATAGACTTGTTAATGACACGAGTCGCCAAGATGATGCTACGCGCATCCAAACCATAACGGGCATTATAATCTTCTTTGCTGAGTTCTTGTTGTGTGGACAAAGCTTTAGATTCCGGAGTTAAGTACAAAGCATATTTTTCTTGTAGCATTTTCACTACACCAAAAGCGCCCCATGCGGCATATAGATTTGTCGCTTTATTGGCATATTGATAGGTTAATTCCGGGTTATTTTTTGTAAAACACAGCTTCAAAGCGCGTAGGGCCGCCAAACAAGCATATTCTGGTGTCTGATGTTCGGTGGCTAAAACGATAGCTTCATCATATAGTTTTAACGATTTTTTAAAATTACCCTTTAATCCGGCTAGTTCAGCACGCATGAGGACTTCACAATGTTCAAAAGTCTCAGGACAGAATTTAACCAAACTTTTAACTTCACGATGTAATTTAAATAATTGAATACGTGTTTTTATCTTTTCTTTACGCGTGTAGGTGGGGTAGAGGTTTACTTGAGCTAGAAATAAATAGGTACTAGCGGCAAGGGCTAGATAGGGGGAATTACTGTGCATTATACCATTAAAAATATCATTTAAATTCTTAACATGTTCTTGTAGCATAGACAGCTCGTCTAATTGAATGGCAAGTCTTAGCTTAAACAAATAGAAAAAACGAAGCCCTAATTCATATGACTGCTCTTCAAAAAAAGACAATATGGCATTTGCATCAAAGTCATCGTCTTGCCAGCTGTTAAACGCACAGCCTCCAGTTAAATTAAGAATAGCGCGGTATATTATCTCAAAAACGGCGGCTAGGCGCGGGCTGGCTGCTTGAATATGAGGAATAGCACCCAATAATTTAGACAGCATGATAGGTAATGGCAATGCAACATCAAATATAATATGGTTTAATACACTGATAGACAAAAATTCTAAATCACCGACCTTTTCACACATGGAGATTGCTTTTTTGTAATTATCAACCAGTTGTGGCCAAGGTTCGTGCCAAGCCGCGTGCAATGCACTGCCTGCTAAATAGAAAGTGGACTTTTCTTCTGAATCTATGGAATTTTGCATGATGGGCAAAGCTTGTTCATACAAAATGTGCGTAGAGATGCTTTTAGGGAATAAGAGAGCGTTGATCAGATATGCAGCTGCTCTGAGACTTTGTGTGTGGCCTAAGTAGGTGCTTATAGTCCATGTCATCATAATATAAGCATAACGGAGCCTATCTCCAGAATAGTAAGCTTCCTGTGCCAAGTGAATCATGGTAGAGATCAAAATCTTTTGTTTTTCTGTGGCATCCAGGGGCAAAGGCTCTAAAGCGGTAAGTCTGTATTTTAAATAAAACTTAAACTGTGCTACGGCCAACAGTAAGTCCAATTTGCTAGGTCTTTTGGCAATATTGGGATAACCCAACAACCTTAGACCTTCTTCAAAAAAAGCGGCCCCCCCTTCAGTAGCACCAGTAGCGCGGTTTAAATCACCCTTTAATTTTAATAGCCTAACTTTCTCTAAGTTTGTCTTGGTATTGGTTAGACTTTCTTCCGCCGCTTGTGCCGCTTCATCAAAGTGCCTGGATAAAAAAGCACTTTGTATATAAGAGTAATAGACTTTAAAACAAAAATCATAGTCTGTCCGCCATGCTGTTTCTGGTAACAAGCTTTTAGCCATACTGATGTATTGATAACTGATATCATAAGCCGCGGATTGTAAGGCAATCTGTGCTGCCTCATAATTGAACTCAGCAATTTTACGTTTTTCAGTGGCATCCACTACATAGACTAAACCCTTATTAAATTGGTCAGCAATGGCCATGATGCGGGTGTCAGCATCGCCCGGTTTGTAAGATGCTGCCCAACGACGTGCTAGCTCTAAGTGAATTTGATTGGTTTCTTCTATGGGTTTTAATTCATAACAGGCTTGTTGTATTTTATCATGTTGGAAACGATATTCTCGTTTTAACAGTTCTTGTTCTGACACACCTTCAGACCACTCATCTTTTAACTGTGTAGGAACGATAAGACTTTCTTGTAAGGCCGGCTGTAAGCTACGAATCACCAATGTGGCACTTTCTTTTTGCGCTAAAGCCAAGTCTTCTAGAGTGAAGGTGCTTCCTATGCAGGCGGCTAAATGCAAACAGTCTTTGGTGTCATCGTCTAACTTGGCAATGCGGTTATAAATAAAGTTAAGCACATTATCGGTTAACGACATTTGTTTAATACGTTTTTCGTTCCACACCCAACGTTTTTTCTCTAGGGAAAACGATAAACAACCCTCGCGATACAGTTCCTCTAACAACATCAATAGAAAGAAAGGATTGCCGTCGGTCTTTTGCTCCATCAATTCCGTTAGAAACTGTAGCTCAGTGGCGGGTAAATAGAGCATGCTTTCTAATAACTGGCCTAAAGCTTCCTGATTTAATCCCTCTAACATTATTTTTTGTACGGGTTTTCGCGATTCTATAACATTTAGAAATGTTGTAAAAGGATGTTCCGCTGTAACTTCATTGCTGCGATAGCTGAGAATCACCAGTATATTTTGAATATCTTCGCTTAATACCAACTTTCTTAACAAATCAAACAAAGATGCATTGGCCCATTGCATATCTTCTAGAAACAGCACTAAGGGGTGATGTTCAGCGATCAATTTAATAAAACGTTGTATTGCCAATTCAAAACGATTCTTAGTCGCTTCAATGCTGACCTCCGGCAAAGCTTCGGGTTCGCCGACGATGATTTTTAAGCGGGGCACAAAATCAGTGATGACCTTTAAGATACCGCCCATTTGCTCTAGTAGAGTATTTTTGA
>JAJXVQ010000069.1 GCA_021782065.1 Pseudomonadota bacterium | reverse complement strand
GATATAGAAGTATTGCTGTTGTCGGATCGAGTCGATGAATGGTTAGTGGTGCATTTGTCCGAATTTGAAGGTAAATCGCTGCAATCTATCGCTAAAGGCTTGTTGGATTTAGATACTTTTGCCAATGAAGAAGAGAAAAAAGCACATGAACAAATTGCCGCCGAATTAAAACCATTGGCCGAAGCCGTTAAAGAAGCTTTGGGCGATGAAGTAAAAGAAGTGCGTATTAGTCATCGCTTAACCGATTCCCCTGCTTGTGTGGTTGCCGATGACAACGATTTAGGTGGTCATGTGCAGCGCTTATTAAAAGCTGCTGGACAAGCGATGCCAGAAAGTAAACCTATTTTGGAATTAAATCCAAATCATCCTATAGTCAAACAATTGGATCAGAATAAGGGTACAGCGCAGTTTAAACAATGGAGTCAAATCTTATTGTCACAAGCCATTTTGGCCGACGGCGCACCTTTGGTAGATCCGGCTACGTTTGTGAATCAATTGAACGACTTGTGGAAAGAGTTGTTAGCAGGGCATTAATAGTGGACGTAAAAAAAGCGCGATATTCGCGCTTTTTTTTAAAGAGCATTTCGTTGGCATTGATTCTGAACCACACATCCCACTAGGTGGAATTGGATAGGATTGTTTTAGGCTTCTTGCTACAAGGCAAGCATGCACACCGCAATCACTGACCCTGGTTCCTGTATATTTCAGTATCGGCTCAGAAATAAGATGCCAATCAAAACGCTCAGATATAGTATAGTCAATATTGATAGCCGTTACAAGTCTATTCTATGCAACAAAATATGAACAGAATATTAGCTGTGCGCATAAAAATGGAATGTTATGATAGTTCTTAATTAAGGAGAATAGCTATGCCTCATGACGTTAGCCTGATTGCCACGATTGCTGCCAGCTTTGGTCTCGCACTGATCTTTGGTTTTATCGCCGCGCGCCTGAAAATGCCGCCATTAGTAGGTTATATGTTTGCTGGGATTCTGATCGGTCCGGCGACTCCCGGGTTCGTCGGAGACATTGGTCTGGCAAAGCAGCTTGCGGAAATCGGTGTGATGCTACTCATGTTCGGAGTCGGATTGCATTTTTCACTCGAAGATTTGATGTCAGTAAAGCGCATCGCTGTGCCGGGTGCTATTGTGCAAATTATAGTGGCTGTACTACTAGGCATGGGCACTGCATCCTTATGGGGATGGGGCCTAGGCAGTTCTTTAGTGTTTGGTCTTTGTCTTTCAGTAGCAAGTACGGTGGTGTTGCTACGCGCCTTAGAGACTAAGGGGCTTCTTAATTCAGTCAATGGCCAAATTGCAGTGGGATGGCTGGTGGTTGAAGATCTGGCGATGGTTTTAGTGCTCGTTCTATTGCCAGCGCTAGCCAGTGTGCTCTCGGCTAGCCATGCTGCTGTGGTCTCAAGCAGCGATGTCTGGGAAGCGGTGGGGCTTACGTTGATCAAAATGATTGCCTTCTTTGCTACGATGTTGATCCTTGGGCGACGAGTTCTACCCAAAGTGTTGTGGTATATAGCACGTACGGGCTCGCAGGAACTCTTTACCTTGAGCGTAGTGGCTATTGCAGTGGGGGTTGCATTTGGCGCAGCGAAGCTATTTGATATGTCATTTGCCTTAGGTGCTTTTTTTGCCGGGATGATGATGCGCGAATCCGAATTCAGTCATCGTGCAGCCAAGGAATCTTTACCATTACGAGATGCTTTTGCCGTACTGTTTTTTGTTTCAGTCGGTATGTTATTTGATCCTAGTATCATTTGGACAGAACCAATGAAGCTATTGGCGGTAGTTGGTATCATCATGGTGGGTAAGACAATCGCGGCAATCATTTTGGTTTTATTGCTTCGATACCCTCTGAATACCGCCGTAACCGTAGGTGCAAGCTTGGCACAGATAGGAGAATTTTCGTTTATCCTGGCGAGCTTAGGCGTCGCTCTAGGCCTCATGTCTGTTCAGGGGCAAAGCTTGGTAATGGCTGGAGCATTGATCTCCATTGCGGCCAACTCGGTGGTTTTTTTAGTGCTTGATCTTTTTAGACGCTGGGCGCTTAAGCGATCAGCTTTTGCAAGGCAGCTGGAACAGCGGGATAGAGGATAATTGCTGGAAATTCTCGCTCCCTAACGGTCGACGCTCGGTTATAAATTGATGAACCGAGCGTCGACCGTTAGGGATAGAAGGCGTTACACTAATTCTTTTTATTAAACCGCATCTTAGGAAACTCAATGGTAATGCAAAACCCCGTTTCTGTTTCAGGGTGTGTGCTTTCCAGAGTAATTGTCGCTTGATGCAGATCAGCAATTTGTTGCACAATCGCTAAACCTAAACCGGTACCATGCGCTTTATTACCCAATACTCTATAAAAACGCTCAAATATGCGTTTACGGTATGCGGGTGGTACGCCCGGACCATTGTCCGCAACTTGCAATACGATAGATTGTTTCTTTTCTTCTAAACGGACCCAGATATGCGAATTCGGTGGACTGTAACGAATGGCATTGTCTAGTAAATTGCGAATTAATATAGAGATGCTGGTCATTTGTCCTTGCAAAGCCAAAGCATGTTCTGGTGAGATCAACTCTAGTTCAATTTTCTTTTCTATAGCTTTAGGGACTACATCGGTTATTTCATCAACGGTTAATCTATGCATATCAAAAGTGCTGATGTCAGTTAGGGTATAGGCTTCTTCGGGTACTATACGGCTTAATGTTAATAATTGTTGCACGATATGAGTGCTGCGATCGGCAATGCTGATCAGCTTGTCTAATGCAGCTTTACGTTCTTGAGAGTCTTTTAATTTTAATGCCAACTGTGCTTGCGATTTTAATGCTGCCAAGGGGGTACGCAATTCATGAGCAGCATCAGCGGCAAAACGTTTTTCTCGATCAAAAGCACTTTGTAAACGGGTTAATAGTTTGTTGAGCTCATCGACCAAAGCGATGATTTCAATCGGTACGGAAGTTGAATCCACTATGGACAGATTCGAGCGATCGCGATTTGAAACCTCATAGGCGATTTTATTTAAAGGCGATAAGCCCTTGCCTATAGTGACCCAAATCATAAAACCTAATAGTGGATAAATGAGCAGCATAATAAAGATATCGTCTCTAGCAATGCTGCGCGCTAATTGTACTCGCGAATCGAAACGTTCACCCACAACGATCTTTAGGCTGCTACCAACATCGGTGATGGTAAGAGAACGCCAAGTGTGGCCGTTTATGTTAATGTTGGTAAAGCCATCTTCGCCGTTCGATAAAGAGATTAGAGGAGCATTAACAGAGTGTACTAATAAATTTCCTTGTTGATCCCATACTTGAAATTGAAATTTATCTTCTAGATTTATATTCTTATTTCTGCCGGAGCGGGATATTTGACGTACTATAGTTGGAATTTCGTTTAATTGTCTCTGAACGTGAGCTAGATCGCGCAATTTAAAATCGTCGCTTATTAAGGCTTGAAAAACCAGGCCCGATTGCCCCAGCAATGAGTCCAAATGTTGCTCAATGTCTCGTTGGTCTAGGATGTAGTTACCAATTACCGTCAAAGTCGTGGCTAACGTAATCCAAATTAGGAGGTTTATAACTAAAAATTTTCTAATCGAATAAGTCATGATTCGCAACTATTCTCCTATACTCTTCGCATTTGTAGTTAGGGGCTGTTGCCTTCGCCCATCTCGCACCCCAGTATATGACAGAAGTATGTCATTCCTTGTGCTCAAGGGCTCGACGCCTACCCTAAAAATCAACTGCTGTGAGTATATACACATGTACCGAAAAGTGCGAGAGGTGATCATGATTCATCTTTTTCAATCATATATCCTACGCCACGTATAGTGCGGATCATGTCGTTGCCAAATTTCTTACGCAGATTATGGATATGCACTTCTAACGCGTTTGAGTCCACATCTTCATCCCAGCTGTAAATACTTTGTGTTAATTGTTCGCGCGACAAAGCCTTACCAGGATTTTCTAATAATTTTTGCAATAAAGCAAATTCGCGGCGAGGTAGACTGAAGGATTGATCCTCAAACGCAACCGCATGTGCGGCTGGATCCAGTGAGATGCCTTTGTAAACGATAACCGGATTGGCGCGCCCGGAGTCGCGGCGGCGCATGGCACGTATACGCGCAGACAATTCGTCTAAATCGAAGGGTTTGACCATATAATCGTCGGCACCCATGTCTAAGCCTTTGACCCGTTCTTCTATGGCTTCGTGAGCGGTGAGGATTAAAATGGGGATAGAATTGCCTTGATTACGCACGGTACGTAGAACTTCTAAGCCAGGAATTTTAGGCAGGCCTAAATCCAATATGGCAACGTCAAAATTTTCGGTAGATAAGGCGCTGATGGCCGCTTGACCGTCTTTTACCCAATCAACAGTGTTGCCTTCTCTAGCCAAAGCAGTACGAATGATTTCCCCTAAGTCTTCATCATCTTCGATCAATAATGCGCGCATTGATAATTATCTCCACAGTCTAGAATACAGAATATATACTCATTTCAAGATGCGGGATTTTGCGTACACACTGATTTTTAATCAACGCTTTGTCATCCTCGACCAGGCCGCGAGGCCGCAGTCGGGGATCCAGAAAACCTTGATTGAGCCTGGATCCCCGCCTTCGACGTGGATGACAGTGCTTTGATTCAAAACCAGAGCATTCACTAGATCCCGCATCTTCATTGACGATGGCTATATCATAGACTGAAATCAAGAAAAGAGCAATTTTATGGCAGTTAGAACCTATAAGCGCTCTGTTTCGGCTAGGCTTGAATATTTATCCGTAAGTTTATAGATTTCCTTATAATACAATCAGATAAATTAGATTGACAAAGAAATGACTAATAGTTAGTATTAGCCGCTATTTTGGGAAATTTGAAAATGGTTTTTAGTAACTACTTTCATACTTACGTGCACCAAAAGATGGATTTTTTATTGAAAAAGGAGGAAATAGGGGCATATTTTATAAATAAATAACGCGAGGCATAATATTATGGCAGCAGAACCAAAAAAATTTAAAGATTTCAACACTTTTTTGGAAGAGTATAAAGGCAAAATAGAAGCCTGTCCGTGTCACGTAGGGGGGCAGAACCTACAAAAAGCAGCAATAAGTCTTATTGAAGGCCTGAAAAAAGGGATCCCTCTTCCTAACACTGAACGGGCCAAAGAATTACAGCAGTATTATAATCTAATAAGGGCTGAACTCGGGCTCGGGAATAAAACTTTGGAAGGCGGTGTGGCTAAAACGCCAGATCACTATCAGCTGGCTGTAATTGCTCGAGATATGTTTAAGGATATCCTGAATTCCGATGTAGATGATCCCGCCATAAAAGGGGCCCTATCTACTAATAAGAAGTTCATCCAAAAAAGGCATGATGAACTAGATGGGCTTATAAAAGATTTCGAATCAAGAAAAGATCTTAAGGCCGAAGTTATTGGCGCGCTAGAACAGAATTCCGCTTTAATTTTACAAGAACATAACGACCAAAATAATGAGAATGTTATAAAAAAATATTTTAAGGTTAAGGATGGTCTAACGATTGATAAGTTAACAGCATTTGTTAATGCCACTGCAGAGCAAATCCGGGATACGTTTGCATTGCCTGATAGAAGGTCTCTTATAATTCTGGGCGGACATTATTCTTGTTACACAGATGCTAATCTTAATCCCCGCGATAAACTGATCAATACAGTCTTTTTGCCTGAGAGCACCCACAGCAAAGAGAAGCGTATTCATCATTTTAATCCTTTTCGTCAATTTGACGTTGCTGTAGAAAAATTTGAAAATAGCGAAGAATTAAATAGTCTCAAACCTAGAATGGCTGCTCTCGAAAGGCAATGTCAAAATGAAGCGGAAAGAGCCGGGAACAGGGCACACTTCTGTAATGCATATTCATCAACGGACTCATATGGGAACGGAGGGTTATTCCCATGGCATAAGCGTATTGAAGAAGAATTAAGGCGAGTATTAAATGATTATAATAAGGCACGCAGTGGTTTTTTCTCGTTCAAACGTCCTGAAAATGTTCAAAGGATAATGAAAGAGCTAGAAGACATGCAGATTGAAATCAGCAAGGATTGCAAAGAAATTGCGTCCCACTACTATACAAGCGAAACATTGTTATAAATTATTAACAATCACAGGTGTCAGCCTTTCATGGACTTGAAGGTTTTGTTTGGCTTTTTTTCACTTTTGTGGCTGGTTTTCGTTGTCCTTAACCTTATATCTAAAAGCGTATGAC
>JAJXVQ010000068.1 GCA_021782065.1 Pseudomonadota bacterium | reverse complement strand
AATATCAAGGTCAAGCCCTTCGGGTGCGCTTCGCGCAACCTTGACATTCTTTCGGCTTGTAGGCCTCATAACACCTAACTTTCTCCAACTATTTTTTTATTTTGACACAGTTACGTGAACACTACCATGGAACCCCTCAATGGCATTTGTTGTGTAAATTAACCTACGGATTTCAGCGGAATATTTAAAAAAAGTCGATAATTCTTCCCATTTATTGGTAGTGTTCACAATTCCTCGTTGGTTTAATAATTGTTTTTCATACGCATTTAAAGGTATTTCTTCTTTCATATTTTTGCGCTTTCGGGTGATAAGTTTCATCCCTTTTGATAGCAGCTCTTCAAATATTTTTTTCCCAATATATCCCTTATCCCCAAAGCTAAGGCCCGATAAACCTTCGAGCAAAGAGACTACTTCGCTTACATCATGCTTATTTCCTTGGGCTATTTTGAAGGCTATAAGTTGGCCTTGATTATTCACCACAATATGCATTTTTAAGCCAAAAAACCATCCCACCGAGGTTTTTCCATATTCGGCAATCTCATCAAAAACCTTATGCCTTCGGCTACGTTTTAAATAGAAAGTCTTAAAATCCCGGAATCGGATCATATGAAACATAATGAGAATGGTCATTATTTCACTGGTTGTTAAACCACAGGCAGGGCCATGTTGATGAGGGGGGAGTAGATGTCAGCAGTAAGAATTGTTCTGAATGCTTATCAAACTCCTTGCAAAAATCATCCATTGGGCAGAAAATGGTGGCCCGCTGGTGCATAGTATTCATGTCGAAATTTATTTTTGTCTAGAATTTTCAATATGTTACTGCATCAGCTGCCTTTTATACAACCCATAACTCGGGCTGGGTTTAGTTTCCATTGTTTTCTCCTTTATCCAAATATCTCATAATTTCAATATACCTTGCACATTTATTTTAACCAGAATAAACAGAAAAAATCAAATTACGCACATTTTTGTGCGGAATGTGGGTCTAACTATACGCTGCCATTGTATTATGTTTAGGATGCACTGCGTCCTCTGAAGTAAATTCCAATGACAGGCTTACTCCTCATCATCATCCCAGCTCAAAGTACCGCCGGTTTGATATTCAATAACACGGGTTTCAAAGAAATTCTTTTCTTTTTTCAGGTCCAACACTTCGCTCATCCAGGGGAATGGGTTTTGAGCACCGGGATATTGTTCATTTAAACCGATTTGTACCAGCCTGCGGTTGGCGATAAATTGCAAATACTCTTTAAACATTTCAGCGTTCATACCCAAAATGCCGCGCGGCATAGTGTCTATAGCGTATTGGTATTCCAAGGCTACGCCTTCTTTAATCATACTGATCGCTTCTTGTTGCATTTCAGCAGTCCACAAATGGGGGTTTTCAATCTTAATTTGATTGATCACATCTATGCCAAAATTCAAATGCATAGATTCATCGCGTAGAATGTATTGGAATTGCTCGGAGGTGCCCGCCATTTTATTGCGTCGTCCCATGGACAATATTTGCGTGAAACCTACGTAAAAGAAAATGCCTTCAAAGACTACATAAAAAGCAATTAAATCGCGCAATAAGCGGCGATCGTTTTCGGGAGTGCCTGTTTGGAATGTAGGGTCACCTAGGCTTTGCGTGTATTTTAATGCCCACACTGATTTACGGGCCACGCTGGGAATTTCGCGGTACATATTGAAGACCTCGGCTTCGTCTAGGCCTAAGCTTTCGATGACGTATTGATAAGCATGAGTATGTAAGGCTTCTTCAAAGGCTTGGCGTAATAAATATTGCCTGCATTCAGGGTTGGTGATAAGTCTATATACGGCTAAGACTAAGTTATTTGCAACCAGTGAATCGGCGGTGGAGAAAAATCCTAAATTACGCTCAATGATTAGACGTTCGTCTTCGGTTAAACCATCTGTACTTTTCCACAATGCTAAATCAGCCGACATATTAATTTCTTGCGGCATCCAATGATTGGCGCAAGCATCTAAATATTTTTTCCAGGCCCAGTCGTATTTAAAAGGCACCAATTGATTGAGATCGGCGCGACAATTAATGATGCGTTTATCGTCGACTTGGATGCGTGTTGCACCCATTTCAATTTCTTCTAAACCGGTAGAACCGCCGTGGGGTAAGTTTTGCATGGCATTCATTGTCTCCATCTGTGTGGTCATTTCAGTCATTTATTTAATCTCTCTCTTTATAAGTATATATCAAAAATTTTCCGAGCCGCTTTTATTGACAAGCCTCGCAATCGGGGTCATCAATAGAACATGCTTTAGGTTCAACCGAAGGCTCTGATTTAACTGCATTTAATGCGCCATCTGCGATTGTGGATCGTTCTGCATTGGTTGCCCCTAGTGATCTCAAATAATACGTGGTTTTTAATCCCGAGGTCCAGGCCAAACGATATAAATCATCGAGTTTTTTACCGGAAGGGGCCGCCATGTATAAATTTAAAGATTGCGATTGATCTAACCATTTCTGTCGTCTTGCGCCCGCAAGTACTAAAACAGTAGGGTCGATTTCAAAGGCAGAAGCGTACCGTTTCTTTAAATATTCTGGAATGCGTGTAATAGCTTTCACACTGCCGTTAAAATATTTAAGATCCGTTACCATGACGTTATCCCATAAATTCAAGGTTTTTAAGTCATTCACCAAGTAAGGATTGATGACCGTAAATTCACCCGACAAATTGGATTTAACATACAAGTTCTGATAGGTAGGTTCTATGGATTGACTGACCCCAACTATATTAGAAATAGTCGCCGTAGGTGCAATCGCCATGACATTGGAATTACGCATACCTTGTTTTTGCACTTTGTCGCGTAATTGCTGCCAATCCAATGTATAACTGCGATCCATCGTTAAATATTCCGCGCCGCGTGCTTTGGCTAATAGTTCGATAGAATCTAAAGGTAAGATACCTTGTGACCACAATGAACCCGCAAAGGTTTCGTAGCTGCCGCGCTCTTTAGCCAAGTCGCTAGAAGCATTGATTGCGTAGAAGCTGATAGCTTCCATGGAACGATCGGCGAAGGTAATGGCTGCATCGCTTTCGTAGTCTAAGCCTAACTTGTACAAGGCATCTTGGAAACCCATTAATCCCAAACCCACCGGGCGATGGCGTAAATTGGAATGTTTAGCCTGTGGTACTGGATAGAAGTTAAGATCTATGACGTTATCCAACATGCGCATGGCCGTGGTGATGGTTTTACGCAAATGTTCTATATCTAACTTGCCATCACGTATATGCGCGGACAAGTTGATGCTGCCTAAATTACAGACGGCAATCTCATCTTTTGAAGTATTGAGCGTGATTTCAGTACAGAGATTTGAACTGTGCACTACGCCTACGTGTTGTTGTGGCGAGCGTATATTGCAGGGATCTTTAAACGTGACCCAAGGATGGCCCGTTTCGAATAACAGCGATAACATTTTACGCCACAATGTTTTGGCGGATACCACTTCAAAATTTTTAATCAAGCCCTCTTTTGCCTTTTCTTCATAAGCCAGATACGCTTTTTCAAAGGCCTGGCCGTATAGATCGTGTAGTTCCGGCGTTTCATCTGGAGAAAATAGCGTAAAGGGTTGATCATTGACAACGCGTTTCATGAAGAGATCGGGGATCCAATTAGCGGTATTCATATCGTGCGTGCGTCTACGTTCATCCCCCGTATTTTTACGCAATTCTAGAAATTCTTTGATGTCTTTATGAAAGGTTTCTAAATAAGCACAACCCGCACCCTTACGCTTACCGCCTTGATTCACGGCAACCATGCTGTAATTAGCGACCACCATAAAAGGGACTACGCCTTGTGATTTGCCATTGGTGCCTTTGATGTAAGAGCCCATAGCACGTACGGGTGTCCAATCGTTGCCTAGGCCTCCTGCAAACTTAGACATCAAAGCATTGTCTTTAATGGCGCTATAAATGTCGTCTAAGTCGTCACCAACGGTAGACAAATAACAGCTGGATAATTGCGAACGCAATGTGCCTGAATTAAATAGGGTAGGGGTGGAACTCATATAATCGAAGGAAGACAGCAATAAATAGAATTCAATAGCGCGTTCATTTTTTTGTGGCTCGTTTAAAGCCAAACCCATGGCCACACGCATGAAGAAGGCTTGGGGCAATTCGTAATGCACGCCATCGGCATGTATAAAATAGCGATCGTAAAGCGTTTGTAAGCCTAAATAAGTAAATTGTTGGTCGCGATTGGCAATTAACACCTGACCTAAGCGATCTAGATCGAAATCTTGTAGGCGCGGATCTAAACGGTCTAATTGAATGCCGCGGGCGATGAATGCTTTAAAATAGTGCACATAGGCCTTAGCCATTTCTTCTGGAGAAAGACGAGCAGTTAAGCCTAAAAAGCCCAGAGCTTCGTTTTGTAAATCGTCTAAAAGTAAGCGCGCGGTGACGTAAGTATAGTTAGGCTCTAATTCGATCAGAGTACGGGCTGCTAATACCAAAGCGTGATTGACTTCAGCTAAGGTGACGCCATCGAATAGATTGCGCACTACGTCTTTCAAGATAGCCTTCTGATCTACATCTTTTAAATCGTGGCAAGCGGCTTTGACGCGCGCTTGTAAGCGGCCCATGTCTAAAGGCACACGCAGTCCATCGTCCAAGGTAACGTGCAACAAGGGTTGATCGGGAGTGGTGTGTTCGCGTGCCTTACGGCGTTCTTCGCGGTACAACACATAGGCACGAGCTACTTTTTGCTCGCCGGAGCGCATGAGCGCCAATTCAACTTGGTCTTGAATGTCTTCAATATGAATAATCGGATTTTCTGTTAAACGGCGTTTAAAACGCTCGTCTATCTCTTGTACCAATAAGGTAACCTTGGCGTGTATGCTTTCAGAGCTGGGGCTATTTTGGCCAGTGGTTGCTAAAAAGGCCTTGGTCATGGCCACGGCAATTTTGCCTGGATCATAGGGAACCACTTTGCCATTACGGCGAATGACTCGTAATTGTCCAGGTTGAACCGTAAATGTATTATTTTGCAACATTTTCATCTCTTCATTGGTGGCTGGGGGGACTAAAACTGTACTATCCATTTGAATCTCCGCTAAAAGTAAGTGTATCATGCACAGAAAAAACACTACATATAGTTATTTAAAAAGTGATAGATACAAGATAAAGGGTTTTGAAGCCGAATGCAAGTGTATATCCGGTGTATAAGCTGTGTATAAGTGTAAGAAAAACGGGTTTGTCTTTTATGTTGGTAAATATAATCAATTTGTTTTCAAGAAAATTAAAATTTAATTTGCAGGAAGAAGTTATTTTTACAGGAGCTATATTTAGCCATTTTCTCGCAATTTCTTGATATCTACGCCGCACACATCCAATAAATGGTGGAAAGGTTTGCCTCGTTCATCACTTAGGCCGTCTATATAGGTTTCAATATAGGTTGTTAACACATAGCGGTATTCGGGATGCAGCAAAATGGGTAATATCTTTTCGGCGCGGGTTATGTCCAAACGAGTGCCTTTGCGGCAGGTCTGAAATAAAATATCGGCTAGTAATGCCACTATAGACGCGCGACGCGGGGCATTCGCGTGTTCAAAGCGCGCAATGCATTCTTCTAAAGCACGATCCTGATCCCATTGCCGCCAAAACTCAAACAGCTCCAAACTTTCCTCGCCATCATTTACCTCGCCTGGATTTTGTAGATATGACAATAACCATAAATAAGCGGGGAGACTCGCCTCAATATTGGCCCAGGAGCAATTGCCTATGATTTGTCCCTTAATAGGTAATTGTGCCAGCGGCGTTAAGCCCAAATATATTTCTAATTCTTCTTCTATAAACTGGCGACTCGATGGCGTATACAGTATATGCTTTAAAAAATCTGCGGTGACTCGCCCTGGATGTGCCATTTTATACAAGACTATACTGCCGTGTTTTTTACGCGCTTCGCCGCGATCGCATTTGATCCAATATCGGCCGTAATAAATAAATGAAATGGCATGACCCTCATAACCTACGGGCAGTAGCAAAGGTTGAAACTGCAGCAAAGGAGCAAGAGTATCTCGCACGGTGTTAATGTCCAGCAAATAATGCTGATAGCGTGCTAATTTAGCTGCATTGTGTAAGGCTATAGAGTAGTGCTTTAACACATCAAACTGATTTCTATATTGTTTAGCGCCAAAATTATAAAGAAAGCGTTCTACAGAATCGCGTATCAGCCCTACGGTGAATTCTAAAAAAAATCCTTCATATTCCATTTCCACAAAACGATCTTGTGGTGAATAGATATCGAGCG
>JAJXVQ010000005.1 GCA_021782065.1 Pseudomonadota bacterium | reverse complement strand
GACTTGTCTTTTAGCTTACCTAAAGGCGGCATCTTGGGCATCATCGGTGCCAATGGTGCCGGTAAATCTACGTTATTAAAATTAATCACCGGGCAAGAAAAGCCCGATAGCGGCAACTTGCGTATCGGCGAAACGGTGATGTTATCTTACGTAGACCAATCTCGTGATACCTTGAATGCTAAGAAAACCGTATGGGAAGAATTGTCCGATGGTTTAGATCAAATCATCGTCGGTGGTTATCAAATCCCTTCGCGTGCCTATTTGGGTCGATTTAACTTTAAGGGTGGCGACCAACAAAAATATATAGGTGATTTATCTGGGGGTGAGAGAAACCGCGTACACTTAGCAAAAATGTTGAAGAGTGGTGGCAATGTTTTGTTATTGGATGAACCGACCAACGACTTAGACGTAGAAACCCTGCGCGCCTTAGAAGAAGCCTTGATCACCTTCCCAGGCTCGGCCGTTATCGTCTCGCACGATCGCTGGTTCTTAGATCGCGTTGCAACCCATATCCTGGCCTTCGAAGACGATGGCAGTTATAGTTGGTTTGAAGGCAGCTTTAGCGAATACGAAGAAGATAAGATCAAACGCTTAGGCACCGATGCCTTGCTACCGAAGCGTATCAAGCAACGCGTTGCGATGATGAGCTAACTGTGAAAAAGCCGGCTATTGCTTTGGTGTTGCAATGCGCACCTAATCACGGCAGTAGCCTTTGTGCGTTTCGATTGGCGCAAACGATAGTGTCTAGTGGCAAAGCTACATTAAGTAGCATTTTTTTCTACGGCGATGGCGTTTATCATGCGCTAGCTTCCGCTGTGGATTGGGGTGCGTTGAATGTGGACTTGGGCGTTTGTGTGGCGAGCTTGCAACGGCGCGGTGAGGAATCTGTGGTAGAAAATGGTTTTGATACTGTAGGATTAGGATATTTGGCGAAGGTGTATCAGCAAAATGATAAGGTGATTGTTTTGGGGTGAGTATGAACCACAGCATTATTTGTATAAAACAAAGGGATACTCCCAAGGGACAACATGACTATGAAGATTTAGATCTAGTCATGGCACTGGCGAGCTTTGATTATCGCATCCATCTCATCTTCTATGGCGATGGCGTTTATTCCTTATTCGATACCAATATTGAATCTATTTATAACAAACGCTTGCAGGCATTACCCTTATTCGACATCAACGATATCTGGGTAGACGAAACCAGTTTAAATGCGCGAAAACTCAGCCCATCGCAATTGGCAAATAATATCAAACTTTTAAGCTCAACAGAGTTAAAACAACTATTGAATAACAGCCTAGCGGTTTACACCTTATGAATATTTTATATTTATGGCAAAAACCAAACTGGCAGGACTTCCCCAGTACCCTGCTAGATACTACGGATACGTGCGTGCTAATAGGCGATGGCGTTCTTGCTGTTTTGTTGTCAGCAGAAAAACCTTGTTTACCCTGCCCAATCTTTATCTTAGAACAAGATTTAATCGCAAGACAAGTTACCTTACAACCAGGTGCCTCTATCATCGACGACGCACAATGGTTACAATTGATTTTAGCTCACAGTAAAGTAGTGAGTTTTTAATGATAACATTCACTCAAGAGGGTTATTTAGAAGACGCTAGTCTATGGACAGAAGCCCTCGCGATAGAAATCGCACAGCAAGAAGCGATCACTTTAACGCCACAACACTGGCAAACCTTAAACGCACTACGACAGTTCTATCAACAATACGCCATGATGCCCACCATGCGTGCTTTTTTAAAGTATTTGCAGTTAGAATTAGAACTAAGCGATGTAAACAGTGCACAATTGTATGCCTTATTTCCCAAAGGGCCCATTTTGCAAGGGGCTAAGCTCGCTGGATTGCCTAAACCTAAGCATTGTATTTGATGTCAATGTTGATTACCCATATTAGGCAACGTACTAGAATAGATTCCCAATAAATGCGCCAATAAGCCCGTATCGTTCAACATCATTTTGGCGACTTGGCAAAGCGCTTATTTAAATTATTAGACCTAGGTTTTAGCAATGAAGTAGTGCCGCTTTAGACGAATTAATTTGAATACAGAGCATGATAAGCGCATTGAAATCATACCCACCTATGAATGGTTGTTGCGCGATTAAGTAAGATCCATCACGATGGACAACGTGCCGGTGGTTTCGCCCTTAACATACTGGCAAACAGCCGCGCCTTGGGTCTGTATACCATTTCCCTTAGGGCCGGTTACACTCACACCCCCCCCCACAGGATTGCTGATAGTATAAGTGAATTTATACTTCGTCCCGTTCAATGTTACTGTTCCCGGAGAAGGCAAAGGCAAAGAATTAGATAACTGCATTGCTAAACTGGCACAAATGCCGCCCGTTTGATTCTTAGTCTTCGATGCAATATTCACCTGAGCGGGCACATTGTAAAAATTAATGCCTAGGTAATTACCACTGGTAGACACTTTTAAAGAGTTGGCTTGTATAGACCAAGGATTCACAGTATCACTAGCCGTTAATAAGCCCGCCGCTTGTAAATCGCTTAATGCAACATTCCCTGTATAATTAGGTGATTGCGCATACGCACGTATTGCATTGCCTATATCGCTCGTTATTTTGATCGTTGCAGCCATATTGGCATTATCGCTGGCGGTTTGGAAATAAATCAAAACCGCCATGATAATGACCGTACCCACCGCCAACGCCAGTACTGTTTCTAGCAAGGTTAGCCCTTTTTGCTTACAACGTTGTATTACTGTCATTGGCGATAGTCTCATCTTCATCTACCTAAAATTGCTTAACTTAAATAGGATAGGTAAAATCACACGTGCCACTGGTCGAAGGCGTTGCATTAGCAGAAACCGCTTGTGTAACAGCCTTACAATTACTATCTCCTTGGTTCAAGCCGGTGACCTTGATGGTTATCGTTGTTGCTGAAGCAGCCGCAGGAGTATCACCTGTTACAGCGTTATTAATAGTCAATTTCGCCGTGTAAGCCTGCCCCCAAGGATCACTCATATCAGGAGGTAAATAATTAGCATCTTGTAGTGTTTTTACAGCATTACCATCGTTCAGTGAGTTCAAATTACTTGCGGCCGTCGCACCAGGAGCAACATACGCACTAGCTTGCGCCACAATGGTGTTCATATCCGTTACCGTCTTGCTGACATTCTGACTATTTTTAGTCGAGGTATAAAATATTACTGCGGCTATCAAGATCAGCGCACCAATGGCCACGCCAAACATCGTTTCTAACAGCGTTAAACCTACCATTTTACCTATAGGTTTTCTCTTTAATATTCGTCTCATCGTATTATCTCCACATTTTAAAAAAATACACATTCGTCAAAATTATTTCTTCCCTTCAATTTAGAAGAGAGAAGTACAAATTACATCTTTTCCCGTTTAATGGGTAAATTTAAAGCTACAACCAGATTTGTTTCATCACACTATCTCCTCAAAAATTAAAAAACACACCCTAAAAAACTAAAACTTCCTTTTAAAAAATTCTTCCCCTAAATTACAGCGTAAATACGAAGCTACAGCCTGTAGCACCCGCAGTCGCCACACCCGAAAGCGCTTTCCCAATGGCAACACAATTCTTATCGGGGCCCTGATCAGGATTATCCGGATCAGAAGCACCTCCCGTAGGCGAACCTAGACTGACTATGGTAATAGTCGTCGAAGTTGCTATGGTGTTACTACCCAGGGTAAACGTTCCTGTATATTGCTGTCCCCAAGGATCACTGATAGGGTTAGGTAAATAACCATTTTTTTGTAACACATCCACCGTATTAGCACCCGCAGCATTTAAATCACTGAGCCCCCCCCCTACTATATAAGCTTGTGTTTGCGCCACAATGGTGTTGAGATCTGTTACAGCCTTATTGATATTTGCACTTTGTTTGGTTGAACTATAAAATGCAATTGCAGAAATTAATATCAACGTACCAATCACTACAGAAAACATGGTCTCTAATAAGGTTAGACCCATTATTTTGCTACGCAGTTTTATTATTAGCATTCGTTGCGCCATATCGTTTCCAGAAAAAAATTAAGCCTCATTTTTAATATATCCATTAACTCGCCAAAATTTGCGAAATAGCATAAGTCCCCATCACCATCAATCCAGCTACAATTGCACTCATGGTTAAAACGAGAGATCCCATCAAATTGCTGATTTTTTTAAGCATTTTTAAACCATTGGCATTAGCTTGCTTACCTTGCCGCACCAGTGCATGTTCAAAGCCCTTGGCATCGGCAATGGCGCGCAGGCGTATAATATCGCCACGATCGATTAAGCCCGTATCCAACACATCGGCAATATTGCCTTCCCCTTTACCTAAACGGCGTTCCATTAAACGCATATGAAATCGCAGATAAACGCTGGCCTGTCTAGAGATCAAAGTCAAAGCTTGCTTGAACACCACACCATTCAATACCAATAAGCCCATTGTTTCCATAAAACTCGCTGCTGTTAATTTACGGTACAGGCTTAAAACTGGGATTTGATCTATCATCTCACGCCCTGGGCCTATATAATTCTTTAAAGTAAAATTCAACAACATTATAAAACCGATGATGCCTAGAATAATCGCCCACCAGCCATGAGTTAAGATCTGCGCCAAATTGTACAGTGCCTGTCCAGACCCAGGCCACGTAGCTATTGGTTTAACTTGCGCAAATTGCTCTAAAATACCACCTTTGCTATTAAAATTCATAACAATACCGCAGGCAAAAGCTAATACCATCAGCGGATAAGTTAAGGCTGAAGCCAGGGTAGATATTACCTCGGACTGTTGCCCTAAAGCTTCCGCAGCCACGCGTATATTATGCACCATGGTACCGCCTTGCTCACCAATGCGTACCAATTCCACTACGTAATGCGGAAACCAACCCACCATACCATCGGAAAAAGACTGTCCGCGGGCAAGCGAGTCTGAAATGCTTTTGGCCACTTTTTTGGCGGGATCCTCTAATACCTTATACAATACATCAATCGCTTTATTAGCGGGCACTCCGTCTTCCACTAGGGTGGCCAAATCTTCTAAAAAGTTTTGCTGGTCGCCTCCACGGAATAATAAACGGTTTATGTCAAAACCCGTTGAGGCTTTCTTTTTCTTCTTTACTTTGGCCATGCCACGCATTTATCCATTTTGCAAACTGTTACACAATATCATAGAGTATATTATGATAAATAGCGAGTTTTCTTAAGACTGTATTAATAGGGTAATATTTATCATTTGAACCACAGCCTGGCTTAAAATTTTACAAAAATTACGGGAAGCGGTAAATGAAAGCACAATTATAGCCCACCGCACTGGGATCAGTAGGCTGCGCACCTGTAGTACTTGCTGCCTTCCATATCGCCTGGCACCTAAAATCTGTGGTAGTAGGATCCGTCGTAGCCCTATTTAGCCCTGGGAGGGCAACCGTGATGTATCCAGGATATAAAGTCAGTGAAACAAAATAGGGCAACCCCCAGGGGTCATTCAATGTGGTGGGTAAAAACCCTGCATTTTGCACTGCCAGCAATTGAGCTCCATCGGTGGCAGCATTGAATTGATAACCACTCGCAAGATAAGATTTATAGCCCGCTCTAATAGAATTCATGTCGCTCATTACCTGGCCCACATTGGCGTTTAGTCTGATCGACTTGTACAATATAACCGCGGCAATCAGCACAAAAGCACCCACCGCCAGTGCAAACATCGTTTCCAACAGTGTTAAACCCTTCATTTTAGCCGTAGGTTTTTTCATTAACATTTGGTTCACCATTTTATCTGCCAAACTTTGCATACTATAATAGAACATACCATGGCGAATAGCGAGTTTTATTAGGGCTTGCTGAAGAACGGAAAAATTACCTGTAGGCGGTATTTGGCATGAAAATGCCAAATAAAACTACTGACAAACCCCTCCCCAGACGGTATAATGCTTGCTTATATATATATTAGGTATCGTTGCTCAGATGAAACAAGAAATCAGCCAGCTCATTGAAACCGCATTACAGGCTATGCGTCAGCAAGGCTTATTGCCTGAAGGTATTCATCCTAGCATTCAGGTTGAACATACTCGCGATAAGCAATTTGGCGATTTTGCCTGCAATATTGCTATGTTATTAGCCAAACCGCTGCAAAAAGCGCCACGAGCCGTGGCCGAACAAATTATAGCCCATTTGCCACAAGACCGTCTTATCAGCCGCTTAGACATCGCAGGGCCAGGTTTTATTAACTTTTTTGTCAAAACACAGGGCTTTCTGGAAGTTATTCAACGCGTTTTGGAAAAAAAAGAATATTATGGCAATAGCGATCTCGGCAAAAATGAATCCGTCTATTTAGAATTTGTCTCCGCCAACCCCACTGGCCCCTTGCACGTGGGTCATGGCCGTGGTGCCGCTTATGGCGATACCTTAGGCAATTTATTGACCAGCCAGGGTTATGCGGTACATCGGGAATATTACGTCAACGACGCCGGGCGGCAGATGAATATACTGGCCTTAAGCGTGTGGTTGCGTTATTTAGAACTGTGTGGCGAAAGCTTTGTATTTCCTAGCAATGCCTATAAGGGTGATTATGTCGTTGCCATTGCTGAACAATTAAAACAGACGCATCAGAATCGTCTGCAACGCACCCCTAGCACCTGGTGGCATAATATCACTGCGGATGAAGGCGAAACGGACGGCGATAAAGACAAACACGTAGACGATTTAATCAACGCCATGAAACAAAATTTAGGTGAGTCCAATTATGACATTGTTTTTAATCGCGCTTTAAACGATGTGTTAACAGATATACGCGACGACCTGAATGGCTTTGGCGTGCATTTTGATGAATGGTTTTCTGAAAAAGAACTGTTGCAACAAGGCTTGTTACAACAAGGCATTGAAAAATTAAAAACCCTAGGACATACTTACGAACAGGATGGCAACTTATGGTTTAAGGCCACAAAATTTGGCGATGAAAAAGATCGCGTCTTGGTGCGTAAAAATGGCCAACCTACTTATTTTGCTTCTGATGTCGCTTATCATGTTTTAAAATTTGCTAAAGCACATCGCATCATCGATGTGCTAGGCGCCGATCACCACGGTTATGCCCCGCGCATCAGGGCCGTGCTCAGCGCTTTAGGTTTAGATAGCAGCCGTTTATCCGTCGAATTGATTCAATTTGCGGTATTGTATCGCGGCAAAGAGCGAGTGCAAATGTCTACGCGTAGCGGCTCCTTCGTTACCTTGCGTGAATTAAGACAGGAAGTCGGTCGCGACGCAGCACGCTTTTTCTATGTGGCAAGGCGCCATGAACAACACATGGACTTTGACTTAGATTTGGCAAAGTCACAGAGCAACGAAAACCCCGTTTATTATATACAATATGCGCACGCGCGTATTTGCAGCGTCTTTAGGCAATTGCAAGCACAAGGCTTGGGTTATAATGAAACGAATGGCTTGGCGCACTTGGATGTGTTAACGTTAGACGAAGAAAAAGAGTTGTGTGATAGTTTGGATCGCTACCCCGCGTTATTAGAGCAGGCGGCATTACAATATGAACCGCATTTAATTGCGCATTTTCTAAAAACGCTAGCAGCACAATTTCACACCTATTACAACTCACACCAGTTTTTGGTAGAGAACGGCGCGTTACGTGAGGCACGTTTGTGTTTGATCAGCGCCGTACGGACTGTATTACGACATGGGTTAACCCTGCTTGGGGTGGGTTATCCGGAAGTCATGTAAAGAAGAAAGGAAAAGAAAGTTCTATGGCACCAGCGAAAAGAAAACGCGCAAGCACCTCGTCTAGCCCTAGACGGCGTAAAAAAAGTAACAACCAAGGTGGCAAAAAATTTGTCTTTTATGCCGCTTTATTGGTTGTGGGCGCTGGCGCCATTGTTTTTTACGATCACTATATAAGCCCGCTACCTTTATTGTCCACACAACCACAAAAAGCTGTGGCTAGTAAAACAGTGCCTAAACGCGCCTTTGCAGAGCCGGATTATCAGTTTTATACTTTATTGCCGAAAGGCGATGGCACACAAAAAACAGTTGCTGCTACCACAGCGACTACAAAACCGGTAGCAGCACCTAAACCAGCAACCACGGCCGCGCCTGTTGTTGCATCTACTGCACAAAGTGCTACCCCGGTTGCAACGACCTCACCCGCGGCAACAACTACACCCACCGCAACAGCAACGCCCATAGCAAAAACACAGGCACCGATTACGGTGGCAAAACCAATACCCCCCAGCCATCATTATGCTGTGCAATTAGCGGCTTTTCGTAACTATCAAGACGCCGATGAATTAAAAGCAAAATTGATCTTACAGGGCTATCCTACGACCATCAGTAGCGCCAGCGTGAATGGTACGGTGTGGTATAGGTTGTCGATTGGCCCTTACAATACGCCTGCAGAAGCTAAAACAGTACAGGCAAAATTGGAACAAACGCATTTGGTGAATCACACCCAGGTGATTCAGCAATGAAAAAGTTGCCCATCCGTTTTGCGTGGATCATGTTATGCTCGGTAGGCGCTACGATTTATTATTCCTTAAAAACGATTTTCTATGCCCATAAAAAACCGTCCAGTAGACAAAAGTTAAATGAAACCATTACCGCTTGGGCACAGTCTTTACTCAATATCATCGCTTTAAAATATGACATCATCAATACACATCCTATTCAATTTCAAGAGCAAACACCGTATATCTTCATGAGCAATCATTTAAGTTTATACGACATTCCACTACTATTGGTGTCGTTGCCCGGCACGGTACGTATGGTGGCTAAAAAAGAATTATTTAAGGTGCCCTTATGGGGTGATGCTATGCAACAAAGCGATTTCGTATCCATAGACCGCGAAAATGCCACACAAGCAGTGAAAGATTTAGAAGTGGCGGCACAAAAAATGACGAATGGCATACGCTTGTGGATAGCACCCGAAGGCACACGCTCGCGTAATGGCCAACTACAAGCTTTTAAAAAAGGCGCTTTTAATCTAGCCATACAAACCGGCGCGACCATTATTCCCGTGACCATCATCGGTACAGATCAACTGTTACCCGCCAAAACATTGCAGTTTCGTTTAGGACAAAAAGTGCAGGTACATTTAGGCGAACCCATAGACGCTAAACAATACACCTTACGCGATCGCATGAAATTACTGCAACGAGTGCGGGAAGCAATTGCAGCGCCGTTGTAGGGAATGATATACTGTTTCTTCATAAAACAAAGTCCTATAGAGATAGCCTATTTATGTCTACTGCTACCGCCGCCCCCGTACCCCGCAAGGTTTTATCCGTATTTAGCTTAGTCATGATCAATGTCATTGCGGTAGACAGCCTAAGAAGCTTATCCATCAATGCCGAATTGGGTGCTAGCCTTATTTTCTACTATGCCTTGGCAGCATTGTTATTCTTCTGTCCCATCGCCTTTGTAGCCGCCGAGCTGGCTACGGGCTGGCCACAAACGGGCGGCATTTATATTTGGGTACGCGAAGCTTTTGGTAAACGCTGGGGTTTTGTGACCATTTGGTTACAGTGGTTTTATAACATCGTCTGGTATCCTACCATCTTAGCTTTTGTGGCCACTACACTCGCCTATTTATTTAACCCAGCGCTGGCGCACAGTAAAACCTATCTCATCAGTGTCTTATTAGGCAGTTTCTGGATAACCACTTTAATCAACTGCGGCGGTATTCAATTATCCAGTTGGGTGAGTACTCTAGGCGCCATCGTCGGCACTTTAGTACCCATTGCCTTTTTAATCATACTGGCCGCCGTATGGCTACTGCTAGGCCACCCTAGCCAAATTGATTTTCATTGGCATTCCTTTCTTCCCACTCATCACACTAACGGCGATTTAGCCTTCTTAGTAGCGGTATTATTTGGCTTATTGGGCATGGAAATGTCCGCCACCCATGCCGAAAATGTGCTTCATCCTAAGCGCGATTACCCAAAAGCGATTGCCTATTCCGCTTTAATTATTTTATTGTCTTTAGCTCTATCTTCTTTGGCCATTGCCATCGTGCTACCCAAACAACAACTCGATTTAGTTTCAGGGTTAATCGATGCTTTTGTTGCTTTCTTAACACCTTTTCATTTACAAGCCTTAACCCCTTGGCTTATTTTAATGATCATTCTCGGTGCTTTTTGTAGCGTTTCGACTTGGGTAATAGGCCCTGTGCGTGGATTGATGGTCGCCATTGAAGACGAATGCTTACCGACATGGTTGAGTTACACCAATAAAAAAGAAGCGCCTGTTACTTTGTTATTGCTACAAGCCGTTATTTTTAGTTTGATTTCGCTTACCTTTGTTTATATGCCAACCATACAAAGTTCTTATTGGGTACTATCGGCATTGGCGGCTCAATTGGCGATGATCGTCTATGTATTTATGTTCGCAGCAGCCATTCATTTGCGTTATAAATACCCACTACACTATCGTACCTACAATGTGCCTGGCGGTAAGACGGGCATGTGGATCTTGGCTGGAGTCGGCACTTTAACCTGTTTGGTGACAATTCTATTAGGATTATTGCCACCTACGGGAATAGACATAGGCAATGTATGGGATTACCCGTTTAAGTTATTGGGCGGCATTATCTTGTGCATGCTGGTTCCGCTCGCGTTGTTTCAAAAATCATGTCTAGAAAAAACACAAAATTAACACCACTTGCATATAGCCTTTTTAAACGTTATTATATTCACAGCCATACAATCTAAGTAGGTTGATTGTGATGGTTAGTAGCGGGCATGGTGCGTGGGTTTGGTGTCACCAGCCCGCTACGCTTTCTTATAATCATAGCAGTTGATTTTTAGACGAAGCACCTAACTCTCGAGCACCAGGAGTGGCGTACCCTGTCATATACTAGTGCGAGATGGCGAAGGCGACAAAGTCTAAGAATGAAATGCTATGAGTATATCTTAGCTACTATAATACAACTCAAATTCCAATGGATGAGTCATCATGGACACTTGCTTAGCTTCTTTTTCTTTTATGTCTATATAAGCATCGATGATGTCATTGCTAAACACTTCTCCTGCTAACAAGAAGTTTCGATCCGCGTCTAAAGCCTCCAAGGCCTGAAATAAACTGTCTGCAACCGTTGGAATATCATGCGCTTCTTCGGGTGGTAAATGGTATAAATCTTTGTCTATGGGTTCGCCCGGATGGATTTTATTTTGAATACCATCTAAGCCTGCCATCAGCATCGCTGCAAAAGCCAAATAAGGGTTACACAAAGGATCAGGAAAGCGCACTTCAATACGTCTGCCTTTAGGGCTAAGTGTAAATGGCACGCGTATAGAGGCTGAACGGTTGCGCGCCGAATAAGCAAGCATCACCGGTGCTTCATATCCCGGGACTAAACGACGGTAGCTGTTTGTAGACGGATTGGTTAAAGCATTTAAGGCGCGCGCATGTTTGATAATACCGCCTACATAGTATAGAGCCATTTCAGAAAGACCCGCATAATTTTCACCGGAAAATAAATTAACACCATTTTTTATTAGAGATTGGTGGCAATGCATGCCACTACCGTTGTCGCCCACCAATGGCTTCGGCATGAAGGTTGCCGTTTTCCCATATAAATGCGCCACATTATGCACTACGTATTTAAAGATCTGCATTTCATCGGCTTTCTTTAATAAGGTATTAAAGCGAGTTCCTATTTCGTTTTGATTTCCCGTAGCCACTTCATGATGATGCACTTCTACAACCAAGCCCATTGCTTCTAATGTATTGCACATGGCAGAGCGTATATCTTGTGATGAATCTACTGGCGGCACTGGAAAATACCCCCCTTTCACTCCAGGTCTGTGACCCATATTGCCGCCATCTAATGCAGCCGATGAATTCCAGGCCCCTTCGACTGAATCGATGCTAAACGAGGCATTGTGCATATTAACAGACCAGCGCACATCGTCAAAAATAAAGAATTCTGGCTCAGGTCCAAAATAGCAGGTATCGGCAATACCGGTAGCGCGCAAATAGTGCTCTGCACGTGCCGCCAAAGCTCGTGGACAACGCTGATAGGGCAACATGGTGTTAGGCTCTATGACATTGCAACGGATGTTTAGGGTAGCGTCGCTGTAAAAGGGGTCTAATACGACTGAATGGAGATCGGGCAGGAGTACCATATCTGATTCCTGTATTCCCTTAAAGCCACGTATAGAAGAGGCATCAAACATTTTCCCTTCCGCCCAGAAATCTTCATCTACCGCGTGGAGGGGGATGGTTAAATGTTGTTCTTTGCCATCCAGGCCCGTTAAGCGTAAATCAACATAGCGAACTTCATGTTCTTCGATTAGCTTTTTGATGGATTCAGTGGTCATAATTTACTCCTTGATGGCGGGCTAAAATAATGACAGGTAGTATAGCATGTCTCTAGCATTCGCTTAAACCCCTGAATGCTTAGGGAATGGAAATTCCCAAGCCGCGACCGTTAGAGAGCAGATGAGAAAAGTCGTTACATTCTAAATTTCCGTGATGTCTATCGCTACGGTGTTATCTTGCTTGTAGTCTATATCCAATACTTTCAACTCACGGCCACCGCTAGCTGCCGTTTTGGCTAAAACTCTATTCATTAAATCTACACTACGACGCAACGCATGTTCTAGGTTGTGGTAAGTTAAATAAGAGCCCAAAAAAATCGCCGAAAATAGATCGCCCGTACCACTGGGCGGCACTGGAAAAGTATATTCTTTAGCTGCCAATAGATAATGCTGATTACCCTCGCTGCCATAAATATGTAATTTCTCTGGTCCAAAATCCTCTAACTTAACTCCCGTAATAATCACTACCCGCACCCCTTTGTGGTGAAAAATTTGGGCGACAACCTTGAGATCAGCAAGGGTTTTAATGGGTATGCCGGATAAAGTCTCGGCCTCATACTGGTTCGGCGTAATAATATCGGCCACTAAATGCCTTTTAAAAAATTCCAATACTTCTGGCTTAACAAAGCAATGTTGATTACCAATGACGGGATCGCACAAGTATAGTAAGGCCGGATTATGCACCTTAAAACGCTTAACAGTAGCCGCTACTTCGTGGCAGATTTCTTCACTCCCCATATAACCCGATAAAATAGCTTGACAGGAAGGAATGAGATTGAGCGCCTCTAAGCCTAGTATTACTTGATGAATATGCTCTTTGGAAAAAATTTCGCCTTGCCACTGGCCATAACCCGTGTGGTTTGAAAATTGTACTGTATTAACCGGCCAAACATCATACCCCATCGATTGCAAGGGGTAGACTGCCGCTTTATTACCCACATAGCCATAAGCCACATGAGACTGAATTGATAAAATGGCCATTGGTTTACCCTCTATTCTATTGCAACGCCATTTATTTTATCATAGAATAATGGCTATAGCATGATAGGCTAAGAATAAACAGCAAGATAAGGAGATATTATCATGGCACAAAATAGTACCTTATTTAACACCGATGACATTGATCAAGAAATGGTGCAAGAACGGCTAGACGAATTTTTTTCTTCCATCATGGGTATATTGTCCCATAACCCCAACCAATCTAAACGCAATGCCAAAGAAGTGGTAGCATCACGCCGTCAGATAGAAGAAATTTTAATTGAAAGGCAAAAGCGTGGATTATATATTCATAGCAGTTGATTTTTAGGGTAGAAGACTAGCCATGGAGCAGCAGGAGTGACATACTCTGTCATATACTTGTGCGAGATGGGTGAAAGCAACACCCATAAAAATAAAATGTAAAGAGTATAGCTTCCATCCTATATCGAGTGAATAACACGCATGACACAGAATATTCGACCTTTTCTAAAATGGGCGGGAGGCAAGTTTAGGCTAGCACATTGGATTGGCACGCATTTACCCGCAGGTCCCTGCTTGATTGAACCCTTTGTAGGTGCCGCGGCCATATTTTTGAATAGTTCCTTTGAGCATTATATTTTAAACGATTGCAATCCTGACCTAATTAACTTATATCAGCGTTTACAACAAGACGGTCTACCCTTCATCGATTATTGCCAATCTTTTTTCACGCCAAAGAATAATACCATCCAGCGTTATTATTTTTTACGGCAACTGTTTAATGACAGCAGTGATATGCCTGAAAAAGCGGCTCTGTTTTTATATTTAAATCGTCACTGTTTCAACGGTTTGTGTAGATACAATAGTAAGGGCGATTTTAATGTACCCATGGGCGCATATGCAAAACCTTATTTTCCCTACCATGAAATGTGTGCTTTTCATGAAAAAGCGCGGCGCGCCGTCTTTAATTGTGAAGATTTTGCAACCGTCATGCGCAAAGCTCGTGCGGAGGATGTAGTGTATTGCGACCCGCCCTATTATCCGCTAAGCAATACATCGAATTTCACCCGTTATCATCATGCTGATTTTGGTTTGACTGAACAAACAGAATTAGCACAACTGTGTATCCAGTTACAACGACAAGGAACGCGTATTGTTGTTTCCAACCATGCTTTACCGGAAACACGCCGCTTGTATAAGCAAGCAAAGAAATTAGTATATCGTGATGTACGCCGTAGCATCAGCGCTGTTGGCCATCAACGCACCCCCGTCAAAGAACTATTGGCCTTATATCTATGAAAAATACGGCTGTATTAGATTTCAATGATTTGGTTACAGACATCAAACAATGGGGCCTCGCTTTAGGCTTTGCTGCCGTTGGTATTTGTGATGTAGATCTCAATGCCTCTCGCGCAGATCTAGAAGCTTTTATTGCAAAAGGCTTTCACGGCGAAATGGATTATCTGGCGCGCGACCCGAAGCTGCGCACCGATGCCACGCATTTACTCGATGGTGCTTTACGTATTATTTCGGTACGCATGAATTATCTACCGCCTAATACACAGATGGTCAAACAGTTAAAAAATAGCAAAAAGGCCTACATTTCGCGCTATGCCGTCGGTGGTGATTATCACAAATTCATGCGCAAACGCTTGGCAAGACTGGCCCAACAAATCAATGCGCGTGTTGCAGGTTATGGCTATCGAGCCATAACCGACAGCGCCCCTTTGATGGAAAAACCCATCGCCGAAAAAGCAGGCTTAGGTTGGATAGGTAAAAATACTTTGTTATTGAATAAAGAGGCGGGGTCGTGGTTTTTCTTAGGTGAATTACTCACCACCCTACCACTGCCTGTAGATAAACCCATCATTCAAGATGGCTGTCAAAACTGTCAGGCCTGTTTAAAAATATGTCCTACTGGCGCTTTAGTTCATGCCAAGCAAATAGATGCCAGACGGTGTATTTCTTATTTAACGATAGAGCATAAAACTACAATTCCTCTAGAATTAAGGCCGCTGATAGGGAATCGCATTTATGGTTGCGATGACTGTCAACTCATTTGTCCGTGGAACCGTTATGCCCCCACAACCGCTCTGGAACATTTTCATGCTCGCCATGATTTTGACAGTGCAGAATTAATCACATTATTTCTTTGGGATGAAGCAACCTTTTTAGAAAAAACCACTGGCTCCGCCATACGTCGTTTAGGTCATGCGCGTTGGCTGCGTAATATTGCCGTAGCGCTGGGCAATGCCGCTTACGATGATGCCATCATAGCCGTTTTAGCACAACGTTTAGACGACACCGATGCCCTCGTAAAAGAGCATATTGAATGGGCGTTGGTACAACAACGTGCAAAAAAGGATAAAGTTTACTTAGAAGATATTCATCTGAAAAGAATAACGACCAAGCTGAATGCCGATTATTAACGCTTTCGTAACTACACACCCATCTAGAAGTACCGCAAAATCCAGATTGGAATGCAGGTTGCGTGCAATTTTGAGCTGAAAAAGCGGAGTTTACACAGACGTAAATGAGCATTTCTCAGGGAAAAATTGCACGACAAGATGCGCCCAATATGGATTTTTTGTGAAAAGGGGTGAGTAGTTACACGCTTTCAATTACGGTTTGGGTGCAGGGCCAGAAAGTGGGTGCATACTGGCTGAATCCAGCTCGGCCCTTTGGATCAAAGGTTCTTCTACTTTTCTAAATATACAATCACTTAAAATTTCAAAAAAAGCTCTGCCATAGCAATAGTAGGGCTCTGCACCAATGCCTGGAAGCTGCATTTTTGCAGCGTCAAAGGCCTCATCAAAAATTGATGCGCCATCTATTCTTATTTGTGCGTTTTCACAAATAAGCTCTAAAGTCTTATCTGCAACTATTTTCAATAGTCCCATGTCATAATTGTTTTTTTTGCTTCTCATAAAAGAATTGAATCTTTCTACGTTGTTGCTTCTTTCTAATAATTTAAATTCCCTGAAAAAAATTTTATTAATGTAAATAATTTCTTCATTTTTTACTGGGCTCGCACCATAAAATTTTTGGTTCGTTCTGCATAGAATTGCAAAAAAGTAAAGACTTACCTCTAGAATGTATTCTCTACTGACATCCAACTTCCATTCTGGAAGTTCTTTTGGAAATTCATTCAGTATAAAGTCAGGAACTTTTCCAGACTCTTCCTGTTGAAGTTCGAAAAGCTCTTTTAAGAAACTTTCGTTTAACCTTACTTCAATGCTAAAACCTTTAACGGAATCAAGTTGCTTTTTTTCCAGAACTTCCTTTCTCTTCTTTATCTCCGCATCAGCAGAGAGTATTCTTCTTTCTACTTTTTCTGCTTCTTTTAGAATATGGCTATGATCCAGCCCGCCCCCATATTCAATTAACATTTTTTCTTTCTTCTCCAGAACTTCTCTATAAAAGTAAAGTTCTTCTTCTAAAGCATCAATCTTGTGCTTTTTAGAAAAAGCCATACTATATTCTTCAAAAGAAACATGAATATTTTTGTAGATTATGCGGTAATCTCTAGAATCCACCCTTCCTTGTATTGAATCTTCCAAATCTCTATAGACTGGGATCGCCTCAAAAATAGTGGTTAGGTCAATGTGTTGTGTATCATCGAAAAAAATGGCACTCATCTGCCTGGCATATTGTTCGTAAGCCTCTGAATCTTGAAGCCAAAATGACATGTTACGATCATATGAGCGCAAACTATCTAATAGTTTCTTTTTCGCATATGCCCCAACAAAATCACTTATCCTCATTTTTCCAGCTTTCGAAACAAACACTTTTGCGTTTAGATCGAGGGACATGAGTTCTTGCGAGAGAAAACTGGTAGAGGCACTATCTGCAAAAGTATTTATGCCCAAAATATGCCTTGCTTTAGAACTAAAACCATCTTCTTTTGACTTCTTTTCTAGAAAGCCTTTATACCCATTTGGATAAGCTCTTTCAAAGCCATCAAACCGATTTCGTGCTTTTTCTTTAGGTTCTTTTTTCTTTTCTTTCTTTCCTCCTTCATACTTAGGCCAAAAAGAAGAGTTGGCAGATCGGGAGGTTTTGCTTAAACTGAAAAGTTGATCGCTCGTGGCTGCTCTTGGAATATGCGTTATACTATGATTCGAAAAAAAACCACGGGGGTCAAAGGATAAAGGATCTGGTATAAATTGCCGGCTAGTAGAGATGTTTGATTCAGTAGAAGTACATCTAGAACTCAAAGCAAAGCTATGATCGGATAAAGGAGCAGTGGCACTCGATAATGAACTAGGCGCTGCTGAAGAACTTGGCGTAGTCTCTCGAATTGAGCTCAGATCTAAACATGCTAAACCAGGGGGAGGTAGCTTCGATAATTGAACAAAGTGGTTTTCCGGAGGATTACTTCCCATTTTAACTTTTCCTAGCGAGTGATCAGTTTAAGCCCATTAAATCTTACAAATACCATGCAGCCACAGCCGCGTATTCTCTTCTACACTGATCAATGAATGGCTGGTATCAATGATATGAAAACGTGCTTTCTCCTTAGCCGCTAAGCCTAAATAATATTCACGTACACGGTTAAAAAAGTCAATTTTCTCAACCTCAATACGGTCCAGTTCCCCACGCACTTTGACGCGATCTAGACCTAATGTGGGCGGTGCATCCAATAATAGCGTATGATTCGGCGATAAATTTCCTATTAGCCACTCTTTTAAATAGTTAATTCTATTTTCAGCAATGCCGCGGCCTGAACCCTGGTAAGCAAAACTGGCATCAACAAAACGATCGCTAATGACCCAAAATCCTTTTTCTAAGGCGGGTTTAATCACATGTTCAACGTGTTGATAACGGCCAGCAAAAAACAATAGTAACTCGCTTTCAGGCAATAAGGTTTCTTCGCTTTTATCCAACAATAGCGAACGAATTTTTTCAGCCAAAGGCGTACCCCCCGGCTCGCGTGTGATTAGATGCGCAATGCCGTGATGATTTAGATAGCTTTGTATTGTTTTTATGGCGGTACTTTTACCTGCGCCCTCACCCCCTTCTATGCTGATGAACTTTGCTTTATTATTCACTGATTGCTCGCCCCTTGTTTTAGATATTGTGCTACCGCGGCATTGTGCTCTGCCAATGTAGATGAAAATGTATGTAACCCGTCGCCTCTAGCCACAAAATAAAGATAATCGCTCATAGTAGGGTGCAACACCGCCATCAAAGAATCTAAATCAGGCAGCGCAATAGGAGTAGGCGGTAACCCTTTACGTCTATAGGTATTATAGGGGCTATCGATTTTTAAATTATCGCGTGTTAGATGGCCATTATAATGGTTACCTAAAGCATAAACCACAGTGGGGTCGATTTGCAAATACATATTTAATTTTAAACGATTAAGCAACACGCCTGCAATCAAATGCCGCTCCACCGTCGACGCCGTTTCTTGTTCCACCAAAGAAGCCAGAATCAAGGCTTCGTAAGGCGAGCGATACGGCAAATTCAGTGCGCGCATTGCCCACAATAATTGCAGATTATTTTCCATTAAACGGTGCGCGCGCTGCAATAATAATAAATCAGAATACCCGGGATAAATAGCATAACTATCAGGCCAAAACATGCCTTCTAAGGATGCATCCGCGGGCAAGCCCAAGGCATTGCACAAGGCTGCGTGCGACAACACTACAGGCGAATGCTGTAAACGAGGATCGCCCATAACCACTTGCAATATTTTATCTGCGGTCCAACCATCGACTAAAGTGATATTTTGCACATAGCCTTCGCCATGCGACAGCTTATATAAAATATGATATGCGGAATCGCCACGCTGAAAAAGATAATACCCTACGCGCAACCGATGGCTTTGGCCCGAAAAACGCGCCAGCCAATAGAAATAACGGCGTTCTTGTCCTTTTAGATAGCCATTCCTTTCTAAAGCCGCAGCCACATCATAGGCGGATTGCCCTGAACTAAGCTGAAAATAGAAAGGAGTGTTGCCGCTGATCAATGGGCCGTAGATAAAATAAAGAGCGCGTGTGAGTAAAAGAATAAAAATTAAAATCAGTAATAGTGCTAAGCCGTAACGTTTGCACAACAGCCTAAACGGCACAGCTTAACCTACAGTTTTAAGGTGGTGAAAATTAAAGATCCATTCGTACCGCCAAAACCAAAGGAATTGGATAGAACTACTTTAACAGCCCGCTTTTGCGGCACATGTGCTACAAAATTTAAATCGCAGCTTTCATCAGGATTGTCTAGGTTAATAGTCGGCGGCAACACTTGATCTTGTATGGCTAAAATAGAAAAAATGGCTTCTACCGCACCAGCAGCGCCTAATAAATGCCCCGTCATGGACTTAGTAGAACTAACAGCCAGTTCATACGCATGTGCACCAAATAGTTTCTTAATGGACATCGCCTCTAATTCATCACCCTTAGGAGTAGATGTGCCATGAGCATTAATATAATCGACCGCATCTAAAGACAATTTGGCATCGTTTAAGGCATTTTGCATGCAGCGTACGAAACCATTGCCATCTGGATCGGGAGCACTGACATGATACGCATCGCTGCTCATACCAAAACCAGCTAATTCGGCATAAATTTTAGCGCCGCGTTTTTTAGCAGATTCATATTCTTCTAAAATCAATACACCCGCACCATCGCCTAAAACAAAACCATCGCGATCTTTATCCCACGGTCGGCTGGCCTTTTTGGGCGCATCGTTACGAGTCGATAGAGCGCGCATGGCCGCAAAACCGCCCAAGCCCGTAGGGCAAGTCGCCATTTCAGCGCCACCTGCTAACATCACATCGGCATCACCATACGCAATCATACGCATGGCTTGACCTATATTATGCGCACTGGTGGTACACGCCGTAACAATAGAAATGGTAGGACCGCGCAACCCTTTTAAAATAGAGATATACCCAGAAGCCATATTAATGATGGTGCCTGGAATAAAAAACGGCGAAATGCGTCTAGGGCCACTATTCAGTATAGTGCTGTGTGTTTTTTCTATAGAAGGCAAGCCACCTATGCCAGAGCCTATGGCCACACCTATACGGTCACGATTGGCATCGGTTACTTCTAAACCCGAATCTTCCATCGCTTGCAGTGACGCAGCCACAGCAAATTGCACAAAAGTATCAACCTTACGCGCTTCTTTGCTGTTTAAATAAACTTCTGGGTCGAAACCACGTACAGAGGCGCTAAACTGCGTCGTGTATTGTGATACATCAAAAAAATCAATGGGGCTAGCACCACTTTTTCCAGCCAAAATACCGGCCCAAGTGTCTTTGACGTTTAACCCCAATGGAGTCAACATACCCATACCTGTAACCACTACTCTACGCATGGTAACTACCCCTGATTAGTTTTGTGTATTAAGCGTCTTTAGCGTTTTTCTTGATGTAATCAATTGCTTTTTGCACGGTGGTCATATGTTCAGCGTCGGAGTCTGGAATTTCGGCATTAAATTCTTCTTCCAAAGCCATAACCAGCTCTACGGTATCCAAAGAATCGGCACCCAAATCATCAATGAAGGAAGAATCCGGCTTTACATTCTCCCGATCCACACCCAACTGCTGAGCAATAATATTCACCACGCGATCTTCTACAGTACTCATTCCAACAGATTCCTCATAATAATTAACATTAAAAATCCCATTAGTGGTGCTATTGCACCAGTTTCGGAAGTATATCACCTAGCATCACCTGGATCTAGAGACACCCACCAGGCTTGGGCATGCCCATTTTTTGGGCAAACTCAGCTTGTTATAGTGGTTTAGTGTACCATAATAGCCGGGCTGTCTAAAGCTTAAATAATGCCTATTTCCTCATAGCCTTTTGTCTCTTGGGTGGTGAAGGTATTCTTTGTGTGGATATCCCATTGAGAGAATTAGGTAAGTCTGATATCATTACAGTGAGTGGAAATATTGATGTTTCCTTTTTCGCTACGGGTATCCCGCTCATCGAAAAAAATGTTCCATAGGTTGTTGTTGGTACAACGTCAACTTTCGTTGCTTCATTCTGCTTCATAACCATCGCTCCTAATTTATTGTTTGATATACCTAACCATCTCTAGATGGGCATAATATCACAGAGAAATTATCTTTCACAAGGCACCTCCTAGTGCAATCGCCACGAATATAAATGCTGTAAATTACGGTACATCTTCAGTGGCCATGGGGGTATTTCATCGTACTGGTATAGTATTTCCTGTGTTTTTTCGCGGAGGAGTTGGCGAGGCTTTTCCATTTAAAACATGATATCCATCCATATTTTTTTGCCCCACCGGAAAGCGTGCCTCCCCTTGATTTCTGTAAGGATCATTTTTTATAAATAATGGGGCCAAAATTTGCATCGCAAGAAAAGACCCTAGGCTACCTCCATTCTGTGTAAAATTAACTGTGTGCTCTTTCTTTTAGATTATATTTTCCCATAAGGCGCGAGTAGTTACTGAAGAAGTTAGAATTGTTACGCTTAATAGAAGGTGATAATATTCCAGCCTAAAGCCCCTACTGCATATACAGGCCACCATTCACTTGAATGGTTTCACCGGTAATATAACTTGCACCTGGACTTGCTAAAAAACACACCGCGGCTGCAATTTCTTCGGGCGTACCGATGCGTTGCATGGGAATAGAGTTTTTGAGTTGTGTTTGCTGTTCTTCCGTTAACACCCCGGTCATGTCTGTGCCTATAAAACCAGGTGCAACTACATTCACGGTGATGTTACGACTTGCCACTTCTTGTGCCAAAGATTTGCTAAAACCAATGACTCCCGCTTTAGAAGCACAATAATTTGCTTGTCCTGGATTACCCGACAGCCCCACCACAGAGCTGATGTTAATAATACGGCCCCAATGTGCTTTTAACATGGCGCGTAAACACGGCTTAGTAACGCGATACAATGACGTTAAATTAGCATCTAATACGCTTTGCCATTCTTCCATCTTCATGCGTAAAAATAAATTATCTGCCGTAATACCCGCATTGTTCACGACGATGGCTGGCGCACCATAGCCTTCTTCTACCGCTGCTAACGCAGCAGCAACTGAACTATCGTCGCGCACATCCATGACTACCGCGCCACCTGCATAACCTTTTGCCGCTAAAGCATCTGTAATAAGTTGAGTGCCTTTGTCACTGGTAGCGGTACCGACTACAGTTGCACCCATTGCTGCTAAACCTAACAATATGGCATGACCTATACCGCGGCTGGCGCCGGTAATAAGAGCTGTTTTACCCGTTAAACTCATTTAATTTATCTCCTCTTTTGCATCATTAAAACAATTTGGATCTTTTAACGCTAGGCTTTTTAGATCCTTGTTTATACGCTTATTTAAACCTGCTAGCACATTGCCAGGACCGCATTCTAAAGCCAAAGTAACGCCTTCAACCACTAGGCGTTGTACGGTTTCCACCCACCGTACGGGTTGATACAATTGTTCTACCAAGCGCTGACGTATATCATCGGGATGTTCAACAATATCTACAGTAGCGTTGTGGATAATAGGATACCGTGGTGCGTGTATGGCTATACGTTCTAAGGCATCGCCTAAGGCTTCTGCGGCTGGTTTCATCAATGCACAATGTGATGGCACGCTCACAGCCAATAGTTTTGCGATTTTAGCCCCTTCAGTTTTAGCTTCTTTGACCGCGTATAGCACCGCTTCTTTATGGCCAGATATAACCACTTGCCCGATGGCATTATAATTGGCTGGGCTCACCACACCTTCTTTACTGCCTCGTTGACACAGATTAGCTACGGCTTCATCGCTTAAACCCACAAGGGCGGCCATTGCGCCTACACCTTCCGGTACAGCTTGTTGCATCAAACGACCGCGCAAAGCAACTAAGGCGATCGCATCTTCAAAGGCCAGCGCGTCGGCGCACACCAATGCGGTGTATTCGCCTAGACTGTGCCCCGCTAAAAAACTGGGTTTTGTTTTCGCTGTTTTTTGCCAGATAAGCCACATCACATAAGATACAGCCAATAATGCGGGTTGTGTATATTGTGTTTGATCCAAAAGGCCGCGGCTATCATGACTGACTATTTCCCATAAATCATCGTTTAGTGCTTTAGATGCAGAACGAAATACAGTCCCTAGTACCTCGGCATAATTATCTTCAAAAGCATTGAGCATACCCACTGATTGTGAACCTTGGCCCGGAAATAAAACTGCATATTTTTCCATATTATGTCCCATTATAACTACTCGCACATTGTTGGAAGAAAATTCATATTAGATATACTCTTCGTATTTGAATTTTAGGCTGCGTTGCCGTTGCCCATCTCGCCTAAAATTCAAAAATGTCAACAGGCCCTAATAAATAATTAAAGCCGCACCCCATACAAACCCACCGCCTATAGCTTCTAATAATAAAGTTTGACCGCGTTGTATACGCCCATCACGCACAGCTTCATCTAGTGCCAAGGGCACCGAGGCGGCTGAAGTGTTAGCATGGCGATCCACTGTAACCACTACTTTATCCATGGACAATTTTAGTTTTTCGGCCAGCGCAGTAATGATGCGTAAATTGGCTTGATGTGGAATGAACCAGTCAATATCTGCTTGTGACATGTGATTAGCGGCCAACGCTTCTTCCACCACTTGGCCTAAAGCTTTTACCGCAAAACGAAATACTTCTCGGCCATCCATATGTATATAGGGTAATTCTTCTTGGCGCTGCCCCGGTAGCCAGGTGGGAATGTATAAGCTGTCTTTTTGACGGCCATCGGCATGTAGATGTGTCGATAAAATACCGGGATTATCGGCAGCTTGTAAAATAACCGCACCCGCACCATCGCCAAATAGCACACAGGTACTGCGATCGTCCCAGTTGGTAACTGCCGTTAACACATCAACGCCTACTACCAATATGGTGCTCATCATGCCGCCACGTATGTATTGATCGGCAATCGATAAAGCATAAGCAAAACCTGCGCAAGCGACGGTAACATCGAAAGCAGGAATGGTGGTGATACCTAAACGTTCTTGCAATAAGCACGCCGTATTGGGTAAGCCTTTGTCTGGAGTCGTTGTAGCGACAATGATCATATCCAAATCATTCGCGCTGAGTCCCGCTGATTCTAATGCACGTAAGCCAGCATGATATCCCATATAGGATGATGTTTCCTCTGAATTAGACATGTGCCGCGCGCGAATACCCGTGCGTGTAACGATCCATTCATCGGTCGTATCTACTTTTTGAGCGAGTTCTTCGTTAGTCACAATTCTTTTCGGCAAATAACTACCGGTTCCTAGAATACGACTGTATTTCATCATTACTCCTCGCGATTATACTCTTCACATTTAATTATTACGCTTAAAGCCTTCGCCCATCTCGCACCAGTCATGTATAATTTACCCTTGGTGCGCTATAGCTAGTCTTCTTGCTTAAAGATTAACTGCTATGAGTAGATGTATTTGCTAAAGTCATCTCTACTCTACTGGCAATTTGTTGCGGCACGGCTTGCTCAGCTTGTCTTAAAGCCTGGTATATCGCCATACGAAAAGCAACTTCTTTAGCATTACCGTGACTTTTTATCACAACGCCATTGAGCCCTAAAAAGGATGCGCCATTATAACGCGCCGGATCAAATTGCTTTTTTGTTTTGTTTAAGACGGGTAATAAAAAAGGAATCGCTAAACGTGCCAAAATACTTTTTTGTATGGCTGCTTTAAAAATTTGTAATAGCATCCGCGCCGTTCCTTCGCAAGCCTTTAAAGCGATATTGCCTATAAAGCCATCGCAAACGATGACATCGGCCTTACCCGTGAATAAATCGTTAGCTTCTACAAATCCGATGTAATTTAGGGAGGATTGCGCAGCAAGTAATTGCGACGCTTGCTTAATAACTTCATTGCCCTTAATTTCTTCTACGCCTATGTTCAATAAGGCAATGCGCGGCTTAGCCACGCCATCGATGGCGTGCGAAACGATGTGCCCCATGGCGGCAAATTGTAATAGGTGTGCGGCGGTAGAATCGATGTTTGCACCTAAATCCAACACGCGCACCATGGTATTGCTATCGACAGTGGTAGGCATCAAACCAATCAGCGCTGGACGATCTATACCCGGTAGCATTTTTAGCACAAACCGCGCCGTGGCTAATAAGGCACCGGTATTCCCTGCGCTTACACAAGCACTCGCTATCCCATCTTTGACCAAATTGAGCGCTACACGCATGGAAGAATCTTTTTTGTAACGCAGGGCCTGAGCAGGCGGTTCATCCATGGCCACTTGTTCACTGGCATGGTGTACATGCAAACGGCCGGTATCGTAGCGTTTTTTGATGAGTATTGATTTTAATACGGTTTCATCCCCCACTAAAATGAGGGATAATTGCGGATAATAGTCCAGTGCACTTAATGCTGCGGGGACGATGACACGCGGCCCATGGTCGCCGCCCATGGCATCCAGCGCTACTGTAATGATTGTAGGCATAATTTTATGCTGTCTTAAACTAGTCTTCGTCAGAGATATCTATGGCTTTGTTTTCTAATACTTTTTTTCCACGATAGTAGCCTTCTTTGGTAATGTGGTGACGGCGGTGTAATTCACCGGTGGTCGGATCACTGGATAAAGTTGGGCCCGTTAAAAAATCGTGGGCACGGCGCATACCTGTTTTAGAGTGCGATTTGCGCGTTTGTTGTACAGCCATTGGTTTACTCCCGATTATGCTTTAAAAATGAAGACGATTTTACCTGGTTTAGGGATAATACGCAAGCTGCTGTAGCGTTCAAAGCCAATGCAGAATAGGTGATATTGCACTTAGCTTATTTGGCCCTAAATAGAGAATTGAGCTTAAAATGTCGCGCCCCCTCACGAACCATTGGATTTATCTAATTCAATAAATTACAGCAGTTCCCGGTGAAGATGTAACTCGCTGATTAATATCGCCTTTTAACCGGTTGATTTCGCGATCTTTTTTTAGCAACCTGTTGATTTTACTATCTTTCTCTGAGCTTTGACCGGGAGCTCCTGAATAAATTAGCCCTTTTTTCAATTTTAGAACCGGATGCAAAACACTTGCAACGCGAATTCTGGATAAGAAATTTTTAGGCTTAATATACAGAAACGAGGCTAAAAATTCCCGTAAATCCTATAAAATTGCCTAAGTTCCTTATTTTAAGGGCTATTTTTGTTACAGAAATGACCAAAACTGGCGCTTTTTACTGGAGAAATCCTTATCCAGAATTCGCGTATATAGTCTGCCGTATTCCACGAAAGATGAAATTAAGAGGCACTATTTATGCGATCCCGTGGTAGGCAGTTTATACTTTGTTGGAATAAAGCCCCTCTTGACATTCCCCCCTTTAAAATGGGATTGTTTCTCAAAGAATTATTCTAAATAATGGTTGAAAAATGACTTCTTCCTATAAAACCCCGGATACCCCGCTTTCAGAGGCCAAGACACGCGCCATCGTTAGGATATTGCTGTGCTTTTTGCCCTTATTGGGAATGGGCATAGATTTAATTGCACCTTCACTGCCCGCCATTCATGATTCTCTACACATCTCTCCTATGGTCGCCAAAGATCTGATTACTATTTATTTAGTGGGTTTGATGAGCGGTACTTTTTTGAGCGGTATATTATCCGATACCTGGGGGCGTCGCCGTCTTATGTTAAGCGGTTTTATATTATTAGTCATTGCCAGTATAGTGCCACCACTTTATCCTTATCCCTCTGTTTTATTGTTATCTCGATTGTTCCAAGGCTTAGCTATAGGTACTTTTGGTGTATTGGTGCGTTCAGTTATAGCGGATCTATTAACGGGAGCAGCCTTATTGCGTACCGCTTCATGGATAGCAACGATGTGGGGCATAGGCCCTATCATTGGACCCATCATCGGCGGTTATTTACAAGTCTATATAGGTTGGCAGGCTTGTTTTTTATTTTTCGCTGTTTATGGTCTTATAGGGGTTGTAGCTTGTTTTTTATGGTTACCTGAAACACACCATACACATAAACGCACGATCTTAAGTTTAAAGCGCATCAAAAATAACTTTGCCATTCTGTTGCCCGATAAGGTTTTCGTAAGTGTCAGTGTGTTAATGGGTTGCCTTTATGCTACCCTTATTATTTTTAATACTTTAGGCCCTTTTTTCATTGAAAAAAAATTAGGTCATTCCCCTATCTTTTTTGGTCACGCTGCTTTTGGTTTGGGACTCGTCTTCTTATGTGGGACGTTTTGTTGCCGCATTTTAGTTAAAATTTTTGACCCGCAAAAAATATTATCTACAGGCATGCCCATAGTTTTAATATTTTCCTTGGTGGGTGTTTTAATGACCTTTTATAGCCACAATGTATGGGCAATACTCATTCCCACCGCCTTTTTATTTTTTTCTAGTGGGGTACTATATCCCACTTGTATGGGCATAACGATGAGTATGTTTAAAGAGCTAGCAGGCAGCGCTAGTGGCGTTACTACCTTAATCAATTTAGGCGTAACCACGAGTTCTGGTTTCCTAGCCAGCATGATCAGCGCTCAAAGTTCTAAATCGATTGCCTACACCAGCGCCGCCTTTGTATTCATGGGTTTTGTGCTATATGCCTCGGCAATGCGGAGTAATAGAGCTGGAAAGACGGTGGCGGAATGATAAATACTCACCGCTATCTTATCGCTTTATAGCCCGCTAAATGATTCAATCTAAATTAAGATTATTCAATACAGCACTAGATTTAAATTTCCCCATAATCATTACAGAAGAAAATGCGGTAATCAAAAACGTTATCCCAATTATTGTGAACATAATATGCATACCAGAAACAAAGCTATGAGCTGCTATTACAATACTGCCGAATATGGCCACGCCAATTAGATTACCCACTTGATTAAAGATATTTAACACCGCCGAGAGAATACCTTCATATTCACTTTGAACAGAATGTAAAACAGCAAATGTCATCGCTGGGGTTGCAAAAGAAACACCAAAGCCTATAGCAAGAAAAGGCAGCATTATCCACAGATAAATAGGCGCATTTTGTTCCAATTCAATCAATGCTAAAAAGCCACAAGCCGCAATGAAAAATCCTATAAAAATAACCAGAGCAGCCCCCCATTTGCTGATAACTTTTCCTCCCAGATAAGAACCAATGACAGCAAGCCCTGGTAAAGGGAGCAACGCCAATCCCACTCTCAATGTACTATAATGCCGTATATTGGCAAAATAGAAAGGCATCGTAAACAACGCACCATAAAAGCATAGATTTAAGATAGCAGAAACGGCTAGCCCCATAGAGGTCATTTTGTTTCTAAAAATCCATAATGGAATCATTGGATTTTTTACTTTGTGCTCTATGAAAATAAATAGCAATAGCATGCTAATGCTGAGTGCTAAACAAGTCATAATAAGCCCATTGAGTCCATAGTTGCACACTTCAATCAATGCAAAAACAAGGAAAAGCAGTGCGATGAAGCCTACAATTTGTCCTAAAAAATCTATTTTCCCGGCTTTGCATTTTAGTTTAGCAGAAACTATGGTTCGACTTACAACGAGATAACTAGTGCAGCCAATAAGGATATTAATTAAGAATATAGCGCGCCATGAAATTACAGCCGTTAAAACACCGCCTAAGAATGGACCAGAAGCACAAGCCACCCCACCTAATGAAGCCCATATGCCAATGGCTTGTGCCTTTTCTTTCGGATCTTGATAAATATTGTTAATTAAAGATAATGAAGATGGCAGTAGAAATGCGGCTGAAGCTCCTTGTAAAAACCTAAAGAAAATTAACAGAAAGATAGAGCTGGCAAGAGCGCAGCTTAAAGAGGTAATTGAAAAAAGAATCAATCCCAACAAAAATATTTTCTTCGCTCCAAAGTAATCGCTAAGCCAGCCCACCACCAATAATAAACCAACAAAGGCAATCGTATAGCCATCAACCACCCATTGTAATTTCGATAAGGTTGTGCTGAAATAGCTCGCTATGACAGGCAAAGCTACATTGACAATCGTAACATCTAGTATGATCATGAAAAACCCCATGCACAAGGCCATAAAACTGATGCCCTCTTTTTTGCTTTTAAACACGTGGGTTCTCCTTTAAATTGACAAAGAAGATTCTGCATTGTCATTAAAAATATTGATTAGGCCATAGTATGCCACAAAATGAGCAGGTTCAACAGATATTGCAGGAGCTCCCGGTCAAAACCCAGAAAAAAAGAGCACGAAATCAACCAGTTAAAAAGTGATATTAATCAGCGAGTTACATCTTCACCGGGGACTGCTGCAGATATTGAATGGCTCTTTAGATTCGACTGACAAGCAAAGTAATTTCTACAATCTTATATAACTTGAGAGTTTTAAGTTCTCCGGCCAATTCCACGTAAAAACCAACCGATAATTCAACATAAAATTGTGGTGGTGATCCTCATTTTCAGGTAGAATTTGTTTGAAAAAAAAGCAAAACCATAAAA
>JAJXVQ010000067.1 GCA_021782065.1 Pseudomonadota bacterium | reverse complement strand
AGAAGTATCATCAAAGCAGACGAAGATTTTGCTAAAAAAGCGGCTGCCGCCGCCGCAGCTGCTGCGGGTGAGCAAGAAGACAGTGATAAAGAACAGTAACTAAAATGACCGTGGAAGGATAAAAAAATGCGACATCGTAATAGTGGTAGAAAGTTAAATCGCACCAGTGCTCACCGTAAGGCCATGTTCCAGAATATGGCAATTTCTTTGTTAGAGCATGAGATCATTTCCACGACGCTTCCCAAGGCTAAAGACTTGCGAGGCATCGTGGAACCATTGATTTCACTGGCTAAAACAGATTCATTGGCCAATCGTCGATTAGCCTTTAACCGGTTACGCGATCGTAGAACAGTGACCAAACTGTTTAACGAAATCGGCCCTAGGTTTAATACTAGACCCGGTGGTTATACCAGAGTGCTGAAAGCAGGTTTTAGACCTGGCGATATCGCACCTATGGCTATTATTGAACTCGTGGACCGTTTAGATCAGGCTCCTGTAACCGTAGGGTAAGGGCAGTCCTCATGGCTACGATCGTCTCAGATGATGATACTGGTCGCGACTGTCAGGGAGAGGGAACGGCTATTTGAAAAAACCGCTCCCTTACTGTCACGGCTCGGATCCTTCATGTTGATATCTATCCTTATTTACGTTACAATGCTGACTAATTTATAGGCTAGAGCAGGCGCAATCATGGAAAAAATGGTTAAAATTAGGTCTAAACATCCTATCCAATCCGCAATAAAGCGTCTTTTCGACCTATTTTTCTCACTTCTGCTATTACCGCTGTTCTTATTATTTCTGCCCATAATTGCATTTTTGATTAAAATAGACTCAACTGGGCCCATCTTTTTTCGGGACGAACGTATGGGGCGTTTAGGCCATCCCTTTAAATGCTGGAAATTTCGCACCATGGTATTGGATGCCGATGCTCATAGTCCGGCTGTAGGCGAACATGATGAGCGCATTACTCGCGTGGGACATTGGCTGCGTAAAACCAGCCTAGATGAACTGCCACAAATTATCAATATTCTTAAGGGCGATATGTCTATGGTAGGCCCTAGGCCAGCGCTATTGTCTTTAGCAGGGCAATATACCCCGCATCAGGCATATAGGCTGCAGGTGAGGCCTGGTTTAACCGGTTGGTTGCAGATTAACGGGCGTAATACTTTGCCCTATGAGGAACGCTTAGAATACGATATTTGGTATGCTCATAATTGGACCATTTTACTGGATTTAAAAATTCTACTCAAAACCCCTGTGGTTGTATTAAGCCAAAAAGGGATCTATCATCCCGTTGTTGCTGAAAAAGCAGTTGCCCCAGCTGCCGTATCGACCAGCCTACCGATTAATCAAGAATAGAGAAAATATTTTCGTCCATAATTGACTACTTTATGATCTAAAATATTGAAATCCGAATCATTTCCCTGTATAATACTACCAACTTAAAAGCATAATATTTTATGTGTTATTCATCAGGACCCGCCTCACGGGCTTGTTTTTTTTTAGACAGTGAGGTCATACACAGGAGAAAAAAATGACGGTTGTAGCCAATAAACGATCACTGATGTCTTTATACTCGGAACCTACCGATCTGCAATCGCATTGCGTGCGTATTGTTATTTCCGAAAAAGCTTTAGCGGTAGACATCATCGATCTCAAGTTTGAAGATCGTGCTGAGGAGCTATTAAGCCTGAATCCATACCAATCGGTACCTACTTTAGTCGATAAAAATTTGGTTTTATATCAATTGAATATCATCTTAGAGTATTTAGATGAGCGTTTCCCGCATCCGCCATTAATGCCTGTATATCCGGTGGCGCGAGCAGAAACACGCTTACGATTGTCGCGTATTGAAAAAGATTTATTTGGCTTGTATCAGCAAATAATGACCGCTAAAGAAGAAGCTTATAGAACCTTGGCACGTCAACAATTGCGCGATTCTCTCATTACCATTGCCCCCGCATTTAAGAATAACGCTTATTTTTTAAGCGATGATTTGACTTTAGTCGATTGTTGTTTATCCGCATTATTGTGGCGTTTATCTTATGCCGGTATCGAGTTGCCTAACCACGCGCGTGCAGTTACGGAATATGGAAAACGTATGTTTGAACGTGAAACATTTTACAGTAGTTTGAGTAGTGCCGAGCACGAAATGTTAGTTTAGAAGGAAGAAAGCCATGGCAACATCAACTAAACCTTATCTAGTCCGTGCTTTATACGAGTGGATGCTGGATAACAATTTAACTCCTTTTGTGGCTTTGAACACCACCATTCCTGGGGTTAAGGTTCCAGAACAATACATTAAAGACGACCAAATTGTGCTGAATATTTCCCCCTCTGCAACCCACGATTTGAGCCTAAGCAATCAAAATTTGTCGTTTTGTGCCAGTTTTTCCGGCCTTTCATACAGCATTGAAGCGCCTATGCGTGCTTTAACTATGATTTATGCTAAAGAGACGGGGCAGGGTATGGCTTTTGATATCAGTGCCGAAGAAGAAGATGAAGGAGGCAATGATCACCGAAGTACTGTAAGAAAAAATAAACTGGATCCCCCCCCCAGATCACCAGGATCGAAGAGTAACATAAAAAAACCTATTCTAAAGGTTGTGAAATAGGCCTAGCCAAAATGGTGGATTTTGTGGTATTCTCCTAATGTTTCGGTCTAACAAGCTATCCTATGGCAAGAGGAGTTCTAAGCATGAATAAAGCATTGAAAATAAAAGAAATGGCGCTACCACTAGGTAGTTTAGACGCTTATATTCAACGTGCTTACATTGCACCGATGCTAACAGAAGCTGAAGAGGTCGCACTTACTTTACGGTTTTATGAGCAAGGCGATTTGGACGCAGCGCGGCAACTCATTATGGCCCATCTGCGCTTTGTAGTGCGTGTAGCCAATGGTTATTTGGGCTATGGTTTACCCTTAAGCGATTTAATCCAAGAAGGCAATATCGGTTTGATGAAAGCGGTGAAACGCTTTAATCCTCATATGGGAGTACGTTTGGTCTCTTTTGCCATACACTGGATTAAAGCTGAAATTCATGAATATATAATCCGTAATTGGCGCATTGTTAAAGTTGCAACAACTAAAGCGCAACGTAAATTATTTTTTAATCTGCGTAATGCGAAAAAAGAAGTTGGCACCTCCTTTACCGCAGATGAAGTTGCTGCTTTAGCCACAGAATTAAATGTTTCTCATAAAGATGTGCGTGAAATGGAAATACGCATGTATGCGCATGATATGGCTTTTGATGCTCAGGATGACGATGACGATAGCACTGCCGTAGCACCAGCCCATTATTTAGAAGACATGCGTTTTGCTCCCAGCCTACAAATCGAAAATAGCGATGAAGAAGGTCACAGATTACAAGATTTATATGCGGCTTTAGATGGTCTAGATGAACGCAGTCGCGATATAGTGAGTGCGCGCTGGTTGGTAGATAAAAAAGCCACTTTAGAAGATCTAGCGGCTCGGTATCAAATTTCAGCAGAGCGGGTACGCCAAATTGAGAAGATGGCCATGCAGAAGTTGAAAATTCGTATGCAGGAATATGTAGCGGCGTAGATCGTTATGCTTCATTGACTCTATACTCATAGCAGTTGGTTTTGAGGCGAGAAGCCTAGCTCTCAAGCCCCAGGAGTGACGTGCTCTGTCATATACTAGGCAAGATGGGCGAAGGCAACAAAGCCTAATACAAAAGACACCTCGGCATTCCCGCCGATTACACAATGGACCTATCAGTTGCAAGGAGGACAGTCTCTAACGATTCAATTTTAACAAGGCGTAGTAAGTGAGCTTAATCAATAACAACAACTGGAAAGTCTTAGGGATAGAAACTTCTTGTGATGAAACTGGCATCGCTATTTACGATAGCGAGGACGGCATTATAGCCGATGCGCTTTACAGCCAAGTGGAATTGCATCAACGATATGGTGGTGTAGTTCCTGAACTAGCCTCACGTGATCATATACGCAAAATTTTGCCATTGATTGAAACCGTCTTCAATAAAGCAGGAATAAGCGCACAAGAGTTGAAGGGCGTTGCTTATACCTCTGGCCCTGGTTTGGTGGGCGCTTTACTAGTCGGTGCTTTATTGGGACGTAGTATTGCCTATGCTTTAAATATTCCCGCCATAGGGGTGCACCATATGGAAGGGCATCTATTAGCAGCTTTATTGGAACAAGAAAAACCCGAATTACCTTTTTTAGCTTTATTGGTTTCAGGTGGCCATACTTTATTGATTGAAGTTACAGCCTTAGGCGTTTATAAAATCTTGGGACAATCCGTAGATGACGCCGTGGGAGAGGCTTTTGATAAAACGGCCAAATTATTGGGCTTAGGCTATCCCGGCGGTCCGGCATTAGCTCGAATGGCCGAACAAGGCAATGCTAAGCGATTTCGTTTTCCTAGACCTATGACAGACAAAGCGCATTTGGATTTTAGCTTTAGTGGTCTTAAAACGCATGCCATGGTGACGTATAAAGCTTTATTGGCAGGAGGTGAGGATACCGAACAAGCTCGAGCCGACATTGCCGCCGCCTTTCAGGAAGCTGCAGTCGATACCTTATTACTCAAATGCAAGCGAGCACTAACCCAAACAGGTTTAAAGCAATTAGTAGTTGCGGGTGGTGTTAGCGCTAATCGTCTATTACGGCATAATCTACAACAGTTCATGCAACAACACGGCGGCAAAGTATTTTTTCCACGTTTAGAATATTGTACCGATAACGGTGCCATGATCGCCTATGCTGGATATTTACGCTTACAAGCGGGGGAAAGTGCTGAACTAACCGTAGGCGTAAAACCGCGTTGGCCATTGAGTGAGTTGAATGCGATTATTCCCCTTGTCAAAAAGTCGTAAAAAGGGTAGTATGATGTACTCAAAAAAAGCACATCGTACGGGATAACGACACAACATGAGCAAAAAAAAGACAGAAGCCTTTCAATTCGAAACAGCTTTACAGCAATTAACAGATATCGTCGATACGCTGGAAAAAGGTCAATTGGGCTTGGAAGAATCCTTAGATTTATTTGAAAAAGGAACCAAATTAACCAAGCAATGTCAAACGGCTTTAAAACAAGCCGAACAAAAAGTGCAGATCCTCATCGAAAAAAATAACAGCGTCGAATTAGAAGATTTTGATGCCGACGACGATGCTGACGCCTGATTGTTTACGTGCCGCCCAAGAGCGAGTGTTGCCCCAGTTAGAACGCCATTTAAAAGAAGCGCCCGCGGCAGCCTCACGCTTATTATCTGCCATGTCGTATGCTAATTTGGAAGGAGGTAAACGTTTGCGTGCTGCTTTAGTGTATGCGACGAGCCAAACCTTTGGGGCCCCTTTAGATTACGCCGATGCAGCTGCCGTGGCAGTGGAATTTGTGCATGCCTACTCCTTAATTCACGACGATTTACCTGCCATGGACGATAGCCCGTTACGCCGAGGCTTAGCCTCTTGTCATATCGCTTACGATGAAGCCACCGCCATTTTAGCGGGCGATGCTTTACAAGCATTGGCCTTTGAAGTATTAGCCAACGATGAGCAACTCTCGGTGGGAACACGATTAAAATTGGTACAACGTTTGGCAAAGGCCAGTGGTGTACAGGGTATGGCGGGCGGACAAATGATAGATTTAATCTATACCGGCAGCTTAGAAAAACCTTCTTTAGCCCAATTACAACAAATGCATCGTTTAAAAACAGGTGCTTTATTGGAAGCCAGTATTTTGATGGGCTGCGATTGTGTTGGATTAACCGATGTGGTTATAACACAAGCCATTACTACTTATAGTGAAGCTCTGGGTCTAGCTTATCAAATTCAAGATGACATACTCGATGTGATCAGTGTAGAGGGTCATTTAGGCAAACCACAAGGCCGCGATGCCGAGCTTAATAAAATGACTTATCCCGCAGTGGTGGGTTTAGACAAAGCCTGTGAGATGCGTGAAGCCTTATATCTACAAGGTATGACCGCATTGCAGTTTATAACGCTAGACACCGGGCGTTTGCAGGATCTGCTGACCTTTGTGATTAGGCGCGAAAGTTAAAATCGCTCTGCACTGGCATTTGCCCAATCTACCACAAAACTTTCGGGGATGTCATTGCCTAAGAGTACGCCGGGTTCTAGAAATTCATACAAATCAGCATAGGTCTTAGAAGTAAAATTGCTGGTTTGTCTGAATAAATGCTTAGGCGTTAAATCCTCAATACTTTTAACCCCCATGGCGCCCGCTAATTCTAGCAAACTTGCAATGGTAGCAGCGTGATAATTTTTAACACGTGCGGCTTTGTCACTAACCACTAAG
>JAJXVQ010000066.1 GCA_021782065.1 Pseudomonadota bacterium | reverse complement strand
GCAGACCCAATACCTGCGGTTATTTTCGTAGCTTTGAACAGCACGCTGCGGATACACATTGGGGATATCATAAACCAGTGATGTTAGCCGGAGGTTTGGGGAGCATACGGGCGTCGCAATTTATTAAGGAACATTTGCCGGTAGATGCATTGATTATCGTTTTAGGTGGACCGGCGTTGCGCATTGGTTTAGGCGGTGGCGCTTTGTCGTCACAGGTTTCGGCAGATGAGAACAATGCTTTAGATTATGCTTCGGTACAGCGTGCTAATGCAGAGATGCAGCGTAGGGCACAAGAAGTCATTAATAGCTGTTGGGCTTTGGGACATAATAACCCTATACTCAGCATACACGATGTGGGTGCAGGTGGACTATCGAATGCTATTCCAGAATTGGTGTACGATCACAAACGCGGTGCTGTTATTGAATTGCGCGATATACCGAATGCTGATCTCAGCTTATCACCATTAGAATTATGGTGTAACGAAGCACAAGAGCGTTATGTTTTAGTGTTGACCGCAGACAGACTAACTGAATTTTCAAAAATAGCGGCACGGGAGCAATGTGCTTTTGCGGTGGTCGGTATGGTTACTGAAACGCCGCAATTAGTTGTTTATGACCGTCAGCACAAAAAAAATATAGTCGATATGGATTTGAAATTTTTATTAGACACAAAAATGCCATTTAGCCGTCAGGTGAATCGGCTCAGTCAAAAAACCACATCATTTAAACACAGTCATATTAATCTAGAAGAAGCTTGCCTTAAAGTCTTAAAACATCCCACCGTTGCGAACAAAAGTTTCTTGATCACTATAGGTGATCGCAGTGTAGGCGGTTTAACCTATCGCGATCAAATGGTGGGTCCCTGGCAGGTCCCAGTAGCCGATGTGGCAGTCAGTGTTTCTGGATTTTATCAGCATAGTGGCGAAGCCATGGCCATAGGCGAACGCAGTCCAGTCGCGGTTATCAATCCAGTGGCTTCGGGTCGTTTGGCCGTGGGGGAAGCGATTACTAATATCGCTGCCGCTGCTATAGACAAGTTAAGCGATGTGAAATTATCCGCGAATTGGATGGCCGCTTGCGGTATAGAAGAGCAGGATATGGCCTTATGGGATACAGCAAAAGCAGTAGCCACAGAGCTGTGCGTAAGTTTAGATCTGACCATTCCAGTAGGCAAAGATTCATTATCTATGCAAACACAGTGGCAGCAAGATGGGGTCAAGCAGCAGGTGGTCTCGCCGCTGACGCTGGTTATTTCTGCCTTTGCCCCCGTGAGCGATGTGCGTTTAAGCTTAACGCCACAATTACAAATTACCTATGACGATTCCGTGTTAATCTTGATCGATTTGGGGCAAGGCCAGCATCGTTTAGGCGGTTCTATTTTAAGTGAAGTGTATAACGAAGCAGGCAAAGGACAAACGCCAGATGTGGATTCACCGGCATTATTAAAACAGTTTTTTAATGTGATTCAAAAGCTGAATCAAGATAGTCAAATATTAGCTTATCACGATCGTTCCGACGGCGGATTATTTATCACTTTATTGGAAATGGCTTTTGCCGCGCATACGGGGCTAACGATTCAGCTAGATGCTTTGGGTGGTGATCCCATTGCAAGCTTATTTGCAGAAGAATTGGGCGCCGTCATTCAAGTGGAAAAAACACATTTACCTGTCGTGTTAGAACAGTTAGCACACCATGGATTAGATCATTGCAGTCATGTGATTGGCGAATTGGCTATTAACGAGGTTATTTCATTCTATCATAAGGGTAACAAGATATTAGAAGAGCATAGGGCCGCTTGGCAAAGTACGTGGAGTGAAGTGAGTTTCCGTATGCAATCACTGCGTGACAATCCAGTGTGTGCCAAAGAAGAGTTTTCGCGTATCGCTTTGTTACATGATCCAGGATTATACAGTTCCCCTAGTTTTGAATTCAAAGAAAACGTTCTAGCGCCTTATTTAGGCTTTGGGGTTCACCCTAAGGTGGCCATTTTGCGCGAAGTAGGTGTGAATGGTCAGGTAGAAATGGCGGCAGCGTTTATGCAAGCAGGCTTTAGTGCCGTCGATGTGCATATGTCGGATATTCTTAACCAACGTATACGCTTAGACGACTTTAAAGTATTAGCCATTTGCGGCGGTTTTTCCTTTGGCGATGTTTTAGGCGCTGGGCGCGGCTGGAGCGAAGCTATTTTAATGAATGAAACACTAAAAGAAACTTTCAGCCGTTTTTTCAATCGCCCGGATACTCTGACACTAGGCGTATGTAATGGTTGCCAGATGTTGTCGCAATTATACGATATTATTCCTGGGGCTGAGGGCTTTCCACGGTTTGTGACCAATCAATCGCAGCAGTTTGAAGCGCGCGTGGTGATGGTTGAAATCACCAATAGTCCCGCTATTTTATTAAAAGATATGGTGGGTTCACGTTTACCTATAGTGGTGTCACATGGCGAGGGTTTAGCGCAATGGCCCGATGCAACTTTAAAAAATAAAGCCTTAACGGCTTTGCGTTATTTAGATCACCAAGGCGATGCCACGACGCGCTATCCATTCAACCCGAATGGCAGTGCGGATGGCGCTACGGCCTTTAGTTCTAGCGATGGTCGAGTGTTGATCATGATGCCGCATCCGGAGCGTTGTTATCGCGCGTGGCAATGTTCGTGGCGCGCACCCGAATGGACCGAATACACGCCATGGCAACGGTTATTTGTTAATGCGAGAGTGTGGTTGGGATAGAATGAAAATTTATGTAGACGCCGATGCTTGTCCTAACACAGTAAAGGAAATCTTATATAAAGCAGCCATACGTTGTGATTGTGAGCTTATATTAGTCGCCAATCAGCCCTTGATGGTGCGCAGACATCCACTGATACGCACGGTGCAGGTGGCCAGTGGTTTTGATGTGGCCGATAATTATATTGCCACGATAGTCGAGGTCGGTGATTTGGTCATCACCGCCGATATTCCATTAGCAAGCTTAATCGTTGCCAAAAATGCCGCGGCGCTGAATCCGCGCGGGGAGATGTATACTAAAACCAATATCAGCAATAGACTTGCCAGTAGAGACTTAATGGATGAATTGCGCTCTAGCGGTGTTTTAACGGGCGGGCCCGCAAAGATTAATTCCGCACATTTACGCGAGTTTGCCAATGCATTGGATCGGTATTTGGCGAAAAATAAATAATTATTCCGCAAACAAAAACCGTTTCATTTCTGTTTCTAACAATTTCTTTGCTTCTGGTTCTAATAGATTAAGTTTATACTCATTGATCAAGATAGTTTGATGGCCTAACCATTGCTGCCAAGCGGTTTTTGAAACTTCATTAAAAATACGTTGGCCCAAAGGACCGGGAAAAGGTGGCAAGGCCAAACCCTCAGCCGTAGTGCCTAATTTAATGCAGTGTACGGTTCTAGTCATGATAATACCTCTTGAATAATTTTTGGATGGGAGCGGGGAAGCCCAGTGATGTTAACGCAGGCAACGCAGTCCAAGTGCCTAGTGTAGCATGATTTGCGCGTGGTTTACCAACAACGCATTTTACAGGATGTATGTGTATCTGCAAATTAAAATGTGTTAACACGTGTTTAATAGGTTCTAAACTGGGTTGCAAGGACCAATTTTTTATATTCTGTTGTGCGCACCAGGTTAGTATCTCTTCTTTTTCAAGCACTTCGGGTAAACACCATAATCCGCCCCAAATACCACTATTGGGCCTTTTCAGCAATAAAATTTGTTGTAAATTATTTTCCAGTAAGATTAAATGCACATCACGCGCAGGCTTTTCTTTTTTTGCTTTTTTAGCGGGGAAATCTCTAACACGGTTTAACCGATAAGCCTCACATAAAGAGTGCAGCGGGCAATCAATACAACGCGGTTGTTGTCGCGTACATAATGTTGCTCCCAAGTCCATAATGGCTTGAGTATAATCGCCGACGCGCTCTTCTGGCGTTAATTTTTCGGCGATTGCCCATAAGTTATCAATGACATTTTTATCCAGTGGTGACCCTTCTATAGCATATACCCTGCTTAGAACACGTTTAACATTGCCATCTAAAATAACACCTCTATCGCCAAAGGCAATGGCTAGGATGGCACCCGCAGTAGAACGTCCTATGCCCGGTAATTGTTGTAATGCTTCTACCGTCCGCGGGAAACGACCGTTATGTTGCGCATGAAGAATTTGTGCCGCGCGATGCAAATTACGAGCGCGCGCATAATAGCCTAAGCCCGCCCATAATTGTAATACTTCGTCGCTATTTGCTGTGGCTAATGATTTAACATTCGGGAAACGGTTTACAAAGCGGTGAAAATAATCAATGACGGTTTTAACTTGTGTTTGCTGCAACATGATTTCAGACAACCATACGCGATAAGCCGTTTTTTGCTTTTGCCAAGGCAAATCATGGCGTCCAAATTGATCAAACCAATGTAATAACTTAGAGGCAAAAGTTTTGGCCATGATTATTGAAACCGAATCAATCCCCGCACCTTTTTCAAAGCATCGTTCAATGATCCTTCCACTTTAGTTTTGATCAAAGCGCCTTGATCTAATGCGATCTGTGGATCTCCCCACGGACCTTTGATGGACACGGGTATATCTTCTTTCAGCCATTGTGATAAACCATTAACTTGTTGCAACACACTGGAATCGATGTGCAGCATGGCGTTATAGTCCAGGGTTTGCGTCACTAAATTTACGGTGCCATTTCCCTTAGCCGTTAGCAACGGCGAGATTAATTTTAAGTTAGGGTTGTTAGCAATGCCATTGCGAATGGCAAAGTTGCCACTAATAGAACTAAAACCATCGCTTGGAGGGATGGCAGGTTTGTTAGAAACTAGATTAAGCAGTCCTAAAATGTTGCTCATATTCAGCTTGGTCCAGCTGCCTTGGTTAATGATCATAGCAATATTGCCATTTAAATTGGCGACGCGCTGTTGCTTGCTTTGACCTTGGCTGTTAAGAGCGCCTTTAACATCTAATAAGCCTGTAACAGAAGGTTTGGCACCTAAATATTGTTGTAATGCAGCCAAATCTAAATGAGACAGCATTCCTGCTAGCGCTAGTTTTGATGTGTTGTCTGTAGTCAAAGCGATCTTACCTTGATACAGGCCTTGTAACACGGTAACTGTAATAGGATCTAGGGTGATGGTTTGATCAGCATAATGTAACTGGCCGCTGATATTATCAAAGGATAGATTGTTATACAGCAGATGCTGAATGTGTAATTGACTGTCTAAACTGAAAGAAGACCCTCTATTTTGGGGTGCTGCGGGAGTAACTGCTTGCAATGATGACGTTGTGTCGCTACTCTGAACAGTATTATCTGCAGCCGTAGATAAGTTCATTGCAGGCCAGTGCACCGTATCGGCATTCAGCACGGAATTTACATGATGTTGTTTAATATCATAAGTCGCCGAGCCGGTTATAGTATCGTTGTTTAATTTTAAGCTGAGTGCCGATAAATCAATGGCTTTTTGATTTGCTGTTAAGGTAAATTCGCCATGCAGCGTTTCTATAGGAGAGCTATTGGCGCTGGTCAACAAATGCAACGTATCAGCGGCATTTTTATCGTCTAAAGTCAATTTACCTTGCCATTGCAGCGCAGACGATATCTTTTGAGCGCTCAGATGCCCTTGTATGTCTAAGGTATTGATGCGCGCTTGTAAATTATCGGTGCTGAGGCTTTGTTTGCTGGCATCTAACGTCACATCGCTATTCAGCGATATGGGCAAGGTGTTGCTCTGATCGACTATTCTAGCCTCCATTTCTATAGGGAGGGTCTTTACACCGGAACTGGAACCTACATTTTTTACAGTAAAGCGATCTACATATAAGACTGCGCCTGGACGTACATTTTCTAATATACCATGTAGTGTTGCATGGCTCAGCGTAATGCTTTTAATAGCAAAGCCTATAGATTTTTTCGTGTTATTGGTAGATATACTGATCACAGTCGTGTTTGCCGCAGTAGCGGGCAGAGTAGGGTTTTGCCGTAGTGTTTGTAAGCTATTTGCTTGCAGCGTTAAGTCTAGGCCGTCTAAAGTGACATTCTCGATCACGAGTTTTTTCTGAGTAATAAGTGGCCACAGCGACAGGCGGACGTTTAAAGATTGAATCTCGACGTTGGTAGTATCTTTCGGTGCAGTAGCTTTTAAAACCAGTTGCCTGAAGGTAATATGGGCTGTAGGAAATAGTTGCCAACTGGGTTTACCATTGATATGCAGCACTAAGCCGGTTTTTTTCTGGATCTGTTTACTTAAGGGCGCAATTAAGGTATTGGGGTTCAACCAATCACGTAAGGCTAAGGTCATAACAAGGAAAAACAGCACCAGACAGGCGAAAAGAATAGATAAAGTTAATATAATTTTTCGCATAAAAATTCCATTCGTTTG
>JAJXVQ010000065.1 GCA_021782065.1 Pseudomonadota bacterium | reverse complement strand
AAGAATATGCAACACAATTGCGCCTAGATTTTAGCGAGCATCAATTAAAACAACTCACCGTGTTACAAGAAAGTTTACATAAAAACATTAACGAGTTAAGCCAGCACATCTTAACTGTTTTAAATCAAAATACGCAAAGCAGCACGCAAGCGATGCAACGCTTAAACGAAACTGTCGCTGAACATTTAAAGTCTATCAGCGCGCAAGTGGAAAAACGTTTGAGCGAGGGCTTTGAAAAAACAACGGCGACCTTCCAGGCTATTATTCAGCGTTTGAGTTTGATCGACGAGGCGCAGAAAAAAATCACCGAATTATCCACTAATGTAGTAAGCTTACAAGCAATCTTATCCGACAAATCCTCGCGCGGTGCTTTTGGTGAAGTGCAATTAAGTGCACTCATACGCAATTTTTTACCGGAAAATCAATTTTCATTGCAACACACTTTATCCAACGGCAAACGCGTAGATTGCTTATTATTCTTACCCGAACCTACGGGCAACATCGCCATCGATGCCAAATTCCCCTTAGAAAATTATCAAGCTATGCATGCTTTAACCGCAAATGATCCTTATCGCAAAGCTGCCGAACAACGCTTTAGACAAGATCTGAAAAAACACGTAGACGATATTGGCGATAAATATATCTTGCCAGGCGAAACAGCCGATGGTGCCGTGTTGTTTTTACCGGCCGAAGCCGTTTTCAGTGAAATAGTTAGTTATTTCCCCGATGTAGTGGAATACGCGCAAAAAAAGCGAGTCTGGTTGGTGTCCCCTACTACCTTAATGGCCATATTAACCACTGCCCGCGCTGTCATTAAAGATCAAGCCACGCGCGAACAAGTTCATATTATTCAACAACATTTGCGCGCCTTGGGTAAAGATTTTGATCGCTTCCAAACTCGTATGGATAACTTGGCCAAACACATAGAACAAGCTAATAGGGATGTGACCGATGTAAATACCTCGGCACGCAAGATCACCAGCCATTTTCGTAAAATCGAAGCCGTGGATGAAGATTTAATCCAAAATCCGTTATTAGAGAGCGACAAGGACTTGACTTTAGAGTAAAAAATAGACTATTCTACTCCCTCACGATTATAAATAAATATATGCGAGGGTTAAAATGAGTAAAAAAGATACACATCAATCTGCTACGCTTCCAAAATCGGAAGATAAGCCACTAGTTCCATTCGTTCCATCAGAAATGTCAGAAGAAAACACCTGTGGAATAGGAGCAAAGGATGCGGGTATGGGTCTAATAAGCGGCGGTGCTTTTTTTGCTGCTACGCTGCCTTGTCCCGCTGTTGGTCTAGGATCGCAGCTTGTCGGTGCAGGTCTATTTGCATTGTGCTGCACCTTTTTTGGTAGAAGTGCAGGTTCACATTGTATTGAAAAAGGTTGTAGTAACGAGCCTATGTCTAATGCCTTAGGATAACGCTAAATTAGAATTCGGTTTGAGGTGTACGCCTCAAACCGAACTAGATTAAGCATCGACGACGCCCTTATACTCATTCAACACTACCGCTGTATCCGGTTTAAAACCAATCCATAATGTAAATGACTCCGCAGCTTGTTTTACCAACATGCCAAAACCATCTAGACATTGTTTCACACCGTAATCAAGTGCACATCATTCAACAACATTTGTGTCCTTAGGTAAAATTTTTGATCACTTCCAATGACTAAACGCATAGAACAAGCGAATAAGGATTTGTCTTTAAAATAGAAAAAAGGTAGAATATTGTAACGTATCTTGTTACTTAAAATAGAATGTCAGCGGAGGATGAAGACTATGGCAGCTTACGAAGCAAGTATCTTTCAAACAATGGAACAAGCTCAAGAGGAAATCCACGATGCTTTTATAGAAGCAGTCGCGCAAGAATTGCATAAGCCAGGAGGAATACTATCCTCTATATTTCATCCGCTCCATCTTGTTGAACCAGGAGCATCATTTTTTGTAAAGCTTCTAGATGATGAAAATGATCGCTTTTCTGGTTGGCTAGCATCCTACTCTAAGAAAGTTTTTTCCCATTTCAATAGAATTTTATCCGAAAAAAGGGGTTTGTCTAAAAAGAAAACACTATCAGATAATATAACACCCTCAGATGATATAACACCCTCAGATGATATAACACCCTCAGATTTTGAAGAATTCATGCATTTATCCAATAGAGATAATATAATAGATTATATTGTTAAAGATGCTACTCGCCGCTTCATTGCGACCTATGCCGTTGAAGAAGCGCTGGCATCCACCATACAAACTAAAAAGGCAGTCGCAACTAGGTGCATTGAATCTTTTTGTAACTTATTTCAGCTTGATGCAGAAACATTCAAGAACTATATTAACTTGTCTCGTTTATTTGCAAAAAAACTCTCATCCAATCTATCGTCTTCAAGTCAAGAAGTACAGATAACAGATGATCTATTGGAAAATTTTGAAAAATGCAAAAAAATAATACAGCCTATTATGGAAAATGACTCCGATAAGATTGCGGAGATGCAAAATTATGTGGAAGTAATTGAGGCCGTGAATGCGATGAGGACTCTTCAATCCATTCAGAAATATGAATCTATGGTGGCCGAACTTACAAAAAAGTTTGGATTAGATCTCTCACAAGCGAGAAGAATAATCGCTATTTGTGGTTATGGCTTAACTAAACCCTATATACCTATGATGACTTTAGAGGAATACCAACAATTTAGCGCGAAAGAGGAAAATCTCTTTTCACAAATAAGGCATGAAGTTTATTACAGGGTTGCTGACAAGGAAATAGCTGAATTTCAATGTGAACCTCACATTCCTTTATTAATGCAAATAAAAATGCGTATGGATTGTATAATAACCGTCATTGAACTAGCCTCTTACGATAGCAATTTCTTCAACGGTGAAAAGATCAATTATACTTTTAAAGCACAGTCTAAAACACAGACTCAAGAAAAATATATACCACCCCTATTGTATCAGTATCGTGCGGAACTTCAAAATTTTATAAGTTCAATCGATTTAGAAAAAGATCCGGCTCCTGATTTGAAAAAATTGAATGACATAATAGTGCATTTTAAAATTAGACTGAGTGACGACTCCATTCACTCTAAGTGGCATTATCAATTCTTGACTCAGTTAGATAACATGGTTAATTCTTTCCTAAAAGAAGATAAAGAATCTGAGCGTCGATTATCATCAAAGGGCGAACCATCAGCCTCAAGTCAAAGCCCTTATTCTATAAGTTCATTTCATGTTGAAAGACAAAGAAATGAGGCTGCAAGTGCATCATCAACAGGCACTATACAACATGATGCCGGACGTAGTGTCCGCTATAGTCATTTGAGTTGATTTTGAGCACATCAAAAGGTCCCCCTAAATGCTTTATACTCATGTAATACTACCGCTGTATCCGGTTTAAAACCAGTCCATAATGTAAATGACTCTGCGGCTTGCTCCACCAACATGCCAAAACCATCTAGGCATTGTTTCACGCCGTAATTGGTTGCTTGTAAAAGGATAGGTGTGGGCTTGTCGCTGTATTTTAGATCGTATACTAAAGTGCAATTTTGAAAGATATCTTGGGTGAGTGGTAAAGGCCAGGAATCGAAACTGGTGCAGTCGATCAACACATCGAATTCTGCTTTTAACTCTTTAAAGTCTTTTGCTGTTATATTACCGTATTGACGAAATTCATCGGCTAAATGTTCTGCCTTAGTTAAAGTTCTGTTGGCTATCACAACGCTGTGCGGCTTAGTTTTTAATAACGGATACAATAAACCTCTGGTTGCACCACCCGCTCCCAGTAATACTATTTTTTTGTCTTTTAAAAAATAATCATGATTATGTTGCACATCGCGTATAAAGCCTATGCCATCGGTATTCTCACCATAGATTGAACTGTTATCCATAAATTTTAAGGTGTTGACCGCTTTGGCGATTTGTGCCCGCTCTGACAGTTCATTGCAAAGCCTATAAGCTTGTTCCTTAAAAGGTATTGTCACATTGGCACCATTACCACCGCTATCCCGAAAAGAAAATACAGTTTGTTCAAAAGCGTCGAGGGGTGCTTCTGTTTTAGTATAATCCACATTTAAACCACTAAATTGCGCCGCAAAACGTGTATGGATCCAGGGAGATTTGCTGTGTAGAACGGGATTACCGATGACGGTGAGTTTGAAGTTCATTTTTTCCTCTTAAGAGACCCAGTCCGGGCAGGCACAGGGGCGTGCCCCTACGCAAAGAATAATGCCTAACCTCAAAACCCAAATTTCTGCAAGCTCTCATGAATCCTTGCAGCTACTTCTTCTACAGTACCTAAACCCGACACTTGGCAGAATTTAGGGGCTGCAATAGGCGCATCTTTAGGAAAATGTTTATAAAAATCAATTAGGGGCTTGGTTTGCGCGTGATACACATCGATACGTTTACGCACCGTTTCTTCTTTGTCGTCTTCACGTTGTATTAATGGTTCGCCCGTGACATCATCTTGCATGGGCACTTTAGGAGGATTAAATTCGCTGTGATAAACACGCCCAGAAGCAGCATGCACGAGACGGCCACTCATTCTATGGACGATTTCTTCATCCTCTAAACTGAGTTCTAGTACTACATCTAAAGCAATAGCTGCATCGATCAATGCTTCTGCTTGCGGTATGGTACGTGGAAATCCATCGAGTATAAAACCGTTAGCACAATCTTTTTCGGCAATGCGTACTTTGACTAAATCGATGATCAAATCATCCGGTACTAATTTGCCCGCTTGCATAATGACTTGTGCCTTTTTGCCTAAGTCGCTGCCTGCAGTCACAGCTTGACGTAGCATTTCGCCAGTAGAAATTTGTGGAATATGATAATCGCGGGAAATAAATTGCGCTTGAGTTCCCTTACCCGCCCCAGGACAGCCTAACATCATTAAACGCATAATAGTATTCCTTAAAAAAAGCCCATATTGGGCGCATCTTACACATATTCTTTCATGAAATTTAAAACTGGATCCCCGACTGCGGCCTCGCGGCCTGGTCGAGGATGACAAAGCTTTGATTCAAGTTCAATATGTTCATTCAAATCTCGCATCTTCATTGACGATGAATGATGCTAAAACTGCTGTAAAAATCGAATGTCGTTTTCAAATAATAATCGTAAATCAGGGATCTCATAGCGCAACATGGTGAGGCGATCGATGCCCATGCCTATGGCAAAACCACTGTAACGCTCGCTGTCTATGCCTACATTAGCCAATACCTGCGGATGTACCATGCCGCAGCCTAATATTTCCAACCATCCTGATTGACCGCAAGTCCTACAACCCTCGCCTTTGCATTTCACGCATTGTATATCGACTTCGGCAGAAGGCTCGGTAAATGGAAAATAAGAAGGGCGTAAGCGCAATACTACAGTTTGCTCAAAAAAAGCTTCTAGAAACGATTGTAATAAACCCTTTAAATCAGCAAAGGTACTGTGATCATCCACCAACAAAGCTTCTAGTTGATGAAACATAGGTGTATGCGTCATATCGCTGTCGCAACGATACACTCGTCCCGGTGCCACCATACGAAAAGGTGGCTTCACCGTTTTCATATACCGAATTTGCACGGGTGACGTATGGGTACGCAATAAGGATCCATTTTCTAAATAAAAGGTATCGTGTGAAGCGCGCGCCGGATGGTGCGCCGGAATATTTAAGGCATCAAAATTATGGTATTCATCTTCAATTTCAGGGCCTGAAACGATATCAAAACCCATACCACTGAAAAAAGCTTCTATACGCAAACGTGTTTGCGTGACGGGATGCAAATGGCCTACGCCTACACCACGTCCTGGTAAAGAAGTGTCTACAGCATCACGCTCTAAAGCTTCGTTTAAAGCACTGTGTTGTAGTTGTAGTTGTTTGTCTTGTAATAAAGATTGAATCGCCACTTTTAAATCGTTGACCTTTTGCCCATAGGCCGGACGCTCTGCGGGCGCCAAGGTAGCCATGGTTTTCATCAACTCGGTGACGGATCCTTTCTTTCCTAGAAATTGTACGCGAACTTGCTCTAGTGCGGCTAAATCCGTAGCCTCAGCACTTTGTTCGCGTACTTTTATCAGGATGTCATCAAAAGATTGCATAAAGAATCAAGCTTGAGCCAAGGCAGCTTTAGATTGTTCTACAATCGCTGCAAAAGCTTCTTTTTGATTCACTGCCAATTCTGCTAACACTTTACGATCGATCTCTATAGCCGCTTTTCTTAAGCCATTCATAAATTGACTGTAAGTTAAGCCGAATTCTCTGGCTGCAGCATTGATACGTACAATCCACAAACCACGAAAATCACGTTTACGTTGACGACGATCGCGGTAAGCATACTGACCTGCTTTGATAACCGCTTGCTTTGCCACACGGTAGACACGGCTTCTAGCACCGCGATACCCTTTGGCTTGCTTTAATACTTTTT
>JAJXVQ010000064.1 GCA_021782065.1 Pseudomonadota bacterium | reverse complement strand
ATAAAGACTGTATTTCTTTCAAATTGGATGCCATGGCAATCAGCGATATGCCATTGCCACGCCCCATGTTTGAGGTTTTTGTGTATGCTCCTAGGTTTGAAGGCATACATTTACGCAGTGGTAAAGTCGCACGCGGTGGTTTACGTTGGTCAGATAGACGTGAAGATTTTCGTACAGAAATATTGGGTTTAATGAAAGCACAACGCGTTAAAAATTCAGTGATTGTGCCTACGGGTGCCAAGGGTGGTTTTGTATTAAAACAACTTCCTGCCAAGGCTAGCCGTGAAGAAACTCACGAAGAAGGCGTTACTTGCTATAAGAAATATATCAGCGCTCTGTTGGATCTAACTGACAATCGCGTCAACAATGAAATTATTCCACCTAAAGATGTGGTCTGTTACGACGAACCAGATTCTTATTTGGTTGTGGCCGCAGATAAGGGTACGGCAACATTTTCAGATTATGCCAATGAAGTAGCTTTGCAGTATAATTTTTGGTTGGGGGATGCATTTGCTTCTGGTGGCAAAACGGGTTATGACCATAAAAAAATGGGGATTACCGCCAGAGGTGCGTGGGAATCTGTTAAAAGACATTTTAGAGAGTTAGATTGCAATATCCAAACCACACCATTTACAGTAGTGGGTATAGGTGATATGTCGGGCGATGTGTTTGGCAACGGTATGTTATTATCCACGCAAATACAATTAGTGGGGGCCTTTAATCATGCCCACATCTTTATCGACCCTACACCGGACCCAGCGATTAGCTTTAATGAACGCAAACGCTTATTTGAATTGCCGCGTTCAACCTGGGCTGATTACAATGAAAAACTTATTTCCCAGGGCGGAGGTGTTTTTTCGCGTAATGTAAAGTCGATTAAATTAACACCTGAAATCAAAAAGGTTTTTTCTATTGATAAAGATTCGTTGGAACCTAATCAACTCATCTCGGCGATGTTAAAGGCCGAAGTCGATTTACTGTGGAATGGCGGTATTGGTACTTATATTAAGGCCAGCACCGAGAGTCAGTCTGATGTAGGCGACAAAGCCAATGATGCGTTGCGCGTCAACGGCGGCGATTTACGCGCTAAAGTGGTAGGTGAGGGTGGCAATTTAGGTGCAACGCAAAAAGGGCGTGTAGAATATGCCTTAGCAGGCGGGCACATCGTCACGGACTTTATCGATAATTCTGCTGGTGTGGATTGTTCGGATCATGAAGTTAATATCAAGATTTTATTAAATCAAGTGATCGCTAAAGGGGAACTTACTGAAGAACAACGTAATAAATTATTGGTTAGCATGACAGACGAAGTGGGTATGTTGGTATTACGCAATAATTATACGCAAACACAAGCTGTGAGTTTAGCCGAAGAACAAACTAAACATAGCTTGGATCTATTTGTACAAGTCATCGAAAGTTTGGAACGGGTAGGTCTCTTAGATAGATCCATAGAATTTTTGCCTAACGATAAAGAACTACAAGAGCGCAAAGTTTCAGGTAAAGGCTTAACCAGTCCAGAATTAGCGGTATTGTTGGCGTATTTTAAAATCTTCCTTAAAGAAGAATTGTTAAAATCATCCGCTCCTGAAGATCCATATGTGTCTAAATTTGTGAAATTTGAATTTCCAGCCACATTACATGAACGATTTTATGACGAAATCATTCGTCATAGTCTGTATCGTGAAATTATTGTGACACAGCTCTGCGATAAAATTGTAGATTACATGGGAATTACCTTTGTAACTCGCTTGCGTTCGCAAACAGGTGCCAGTTACGCCAATATTGTTAAAGCCTTTATTATCGTCAAGGACATTTTTTCTGTAGATCTCCTGTGGAAACAGATAGAAGAAATGGACTATAAAATTCCGGCAACCATACAGCATGAAATGCTGTTATCGGTAGCACGTTTCATGCGTAGGTCCATACGCTGGGTATTGAGAAATGGCGGTAATCTAGAAACCGTTGAGGCAGTCATTAAGGTATACCAACCCGCGGTAGAGAAATTACGTCCGCAATATCCCGCTTATTTTAGAGGATTGATATTAGAAATGTTTAATCAATCCGTAGAGAAGTATATGGAATATGACATCGATGAGCGATCGGCTAAACATTTAGCTTCTGTACCTGCTTTACTACCCATGTTGGATATTATTGATATTGCAGCATACGATAAAGTTCTAATTGACAATGTGGCAAAAATATATTTCATCATTTCTGATGAGTTAGAATTGGCTTGTTTACAAGAGCTGATCTTAAACTATAGGGAAGAAACAAATTGGGATGCTTTAGCCAAAGCTGCTTTAAGAGACGATATAGACCTCTTACATCGTGATTTAACACGCAGCATTTTAGATTTGGGACGCAGTATGGAAGATTTAAGAAATGACAGCAAAGACGGCGATGTTATATATCAGGCATGGCTAGAAAAGAATCAAGCTGTGGTGACTCATTGGAAACAGACTATGTTGAAGCTAAAAAGTAGTAATGTGATAGAGTTCGCTATGTTTACAGTGGTGAGTAGAGAGCTGAAAGATTTGGCCCAAGCCAGCGGGCGGTAGATTTTGGGGGCTGACCATTAAAAAAAGGGCGGTTCACGAACCGCCCTTCTAAACCGGCGATCTTAAGACCAATCGCCTTTGTTCAAGATTTCATCTAAACTGGCAAAATCTTTAACGGCATTATCTTCTAAAGCAGCGTTATTGCGCGCAGATTTAATAGGGTTAAATTCACGTTCTAGTATACCCAGGCGCTTTTCATGCAAGCTACCCACTGGTGCAACAGGCATTACAGGCTGCTTTTTAACAGCTGCAGGGGCCTTTGCCGCCGCGTGTGCTGCTTTATTAGGAGCGGCTTTCTTTACAGCGGCTGGCTTTTTGGCTGCAGCAGCTTTTTTCGCAGCTGGAGCTTTCTTCACGGCCGGTACTTTGACTACTTTTTTAGCAGCTTTTTCAGCAGCGGCTACAGCGGCAGCCAAAGCTTTACGTTGTTTTTGCAGAGGTTCTTCTAGCTCATTTAAGGCTTTTTTCATGCCATCGGCATAAGCTTTAGCAACTGCTTTTTCCAAATCGGCTTTGGCATTGGCTTCTGCCTCAGCAATTTGTTGCAACATTTCATGTTCAATTTGCGCTAGCTCTAATTCAGCTCTTTTCAATTCATTCTCTAAATCATCTATATTGTGGTCCATACTGGTATCCTCTAGTGGTTAATGCGGGCACGGCCTGTTTCCCACTGAAGGGCAGGCCAGACAAAGCATAGCATAAAGTAGCTAGGGCAGGCATGTCAATGCAAATATTGATAGAAAAAGCGGTAAATACGAAGCAAACATAAATAGTTCTTATTTTGACCACTTCATGGTTTGACCATATCCTAGATCGGTGCCTTCGATATGCTATAATCGCGCCACAGTTTATGTTGTGGATATCTAAACCAATGGAAAAAAAAGCACTGATTGAACATTTACGCGCTGAGCTTAGCGCCCTAAAAGAAGCAGGTTTGTATAAAGCCGAACGCGTTATTCAAACGCCACAAGATGCCGAAATTAAAATCAATACGGGGCAAGAAGTTATTAATTTTTGCGCCAACAATTATTTGGGCTTAGCGGATAATCCGCGCTTAATTAAAGCCGCGCAAACGGCGTTGCAGCAATATGGTTATGGTTTAAGCTCGGTGCGTTTTATTTGTGGTACACAAACCATACACAAACAACTAGAAGAAAAAATTTCCAAATTCTTAGGAATGGAAGATACCATTTTGTATTCTTCTTGTTTTGATGCCAACGGCGGTTTGTTTGAAACTTTACTGGGCGAAGAAGATGCTGTAATCAGCGATGCTTTGAATCATGCCAGCATCATCGATGGTATACGTCTTTGTAAGGCAAAACGCTTTCGTTATGAAAATAATAATATGGATGATCTAGAAGCGCAATTAAAACAGGCGCAAAATTGTAGATTTCGCTTAATTGCCACAGATGGCGTTTTTTCTATGGATGGTATCATCGCTAATTTAAAGGCGATCTGCGATTTAGCGGATCGTTATGATGCCTGGGTGATGGTAGATGATTCACATGCGGTGGGTTTCATGGGTGAAAATGGCCGCGGTACACATGAGTATTGCGAGGTGATGGGACGAGTGGACATCATTACGGGCACTTTAGGCAAAGCTTTGGGTGGTGCTTCTGGTGGTTATACCAGTGCGCGCAAGGAAGTAGTAGATTGGTTACGCAATCGCTCTAGACCTTATTTATTTTCCAATAGCTTAGCACCGATGATTGTGGCGACTTCGCTAGAAGTATTGGATCTATTAACGCACGAAGCGCATTTACGGCAACAGTTGCAAACAAATACAAACCGATTTAGGCAAGGGATGAAGACCGCAGGTTTTGAGATAGTCCCTGGAGTTCATCCCATTGTACCTGTGATGTTATACGATGCCAAAATAGCCGCACGTATGGCCGAAGGACTATTAGAAGAAGGGATTTATGTGATCGCTTTTTCTTATCCGGTGGTACCACAAAATAAAGCGCGTATACGCGTGCAATTATCGGCAGCACATACGGCACAGCACATAGATAAAGCGGTGGCGGCATTCAGTCATGTAGGTAAAAAGATGGGTATAGTATGAAAGCATTAGTCAAAGCAAAAAAAGAACGCGGCTTGTGGTTACAAGATATCGCTGTACCGGAATATGGCCCTAATGATGTTTTAATCAAAGTCAAAAAAGCAGCGATTTGCGGTACCGATCTGCAGATTTATTCCTGGAACGAATGGGCACAAAAAACCATTCCAGTGCCTATGGCGGTAGGTCATGAGTGCATGGGTATAGTAGAAGCCATAGGCAGTGAAGTCAGTGGCATTGCCGTTGGCGATCGCGTATCAGTCGAAGGGCATATTACCTGCGGACATTGTCGTAATTGCCGCGCTGGGCGCCGACATTTGTGTCGCAATACTTTGGGGTTAGGAGTAAATCGTCCCGGAGCTTTTGCAGAATATCTCAGTATGCCCGCAAGCAATGTTTTTAAATTGTCACCCTATATTAATGATGACATAGGGGCTATTTTAGATCCCTTGGGCAATGCAGTACATACGACACTTTCTTTTGATTTAGTCGGGGAAGATGTGTTGATTACTGGCGCAGGTCCCATTGGGTTAATGGCGATTCGTATCGCTTTAAGAGTAGGCGCACGCAATGTGGTAATCACAGATGTAGATCCATATCGCTTAGCTTTGGCCGAAAAAATGGGTGCTACCCGTGCTGTGCATATTGAAAAGGAATCGTTAAAAGATGTAATGACAGAATTGAAGATTGTGGAAGGTTTTGATGTAGGCTTAGAAATGTCGGGAAAAATTCAGGCCTTACAACAAATGCTAGTCACTATGAATCACGGCGGACGCATTGCTTTATTGGGCATTATTCCAGGAGAGCAGGCAATCGATTGGAGTCAGGTCATATTTAAAAGCCTTTTCATCAAAGGTATTTATGGCCGCGAGATGTTTGAAACTTGGTATAAGATGTCTTCTTTACTACGCGATGGTTTAGACGTAAGTCCCATTATTACCCATCAATTTGCAATGGAAGATTTTGATGAAGCCTTTAAGGTGTTGCAATCGGGCCAGGCTGGTAAAGTTATTTTAAACTGGTAGTATACTCTTCGCATTTGATTCTTAGGCTTTGTTGCCTGCACCCATCTCGCACCAGTCATGTAGAGTACTACATTCCTGGTGCTCGAGGGCTGGGCGCCTCGCCTAAAAATCAACTGCTGTGAGTATACATTCTTCGCATTTGATTCTTAGGCTTTGTTGTTTATGCTATGAATATATATGCACAGCTTGCTCAGTCACTACCATGTCTAAATTTATGTCCCATGCATCCTGAGGAATATGGCTTGCTTTTTGTAATTCATAAGCCAACCCCACTAACAGCGACCGTGTTTTTTGTATACGCAGACCGGCAAGCGTTTTATCATAATAGCCCGCGCCCATACCTAACGGACGTCCTTCCTCATCAAAAGCAACTAGGGGGATAAATATAATGTCTAGATCGCTGATAGCGCAGTGCGGTGCAGCTGCAACGGGCTCAGGAATGCCGAAACGATTGGGAATTAAGGCGGTATCTGGGTTGTACTGGGCAAATACCAGCACATCATCTGCCGTGATCCTAGGCAGATAGCACCTTTTTTGGTGCTGCCATAGCGCTGTGATTAAAGGCTGGGTGTCTATTTCGGCAGGCATCGCGCAATACAGCGCAAAAGAATGTTTGTGCTTAAACCAATCTTGCGTGCAGATTTGCTGTACCAGTGCCTGACTGGTGATATCCCGTTGCTCGGCCGTTACTGCCTTGCGTTTGGCGCGAAATTCTAGGCGTAAATTTTTTTTATCATTTGACATGGCGATGCTCTTCACATTTAACCTGAGTGTAGCTTTCTGGGCCCCTTCTATACC
>JAJXVQ010000063.1 GCA_021782065.1 Pseudomonadota bacterium | reverse complement strand
ATACAACATATTCAATACAGCCTCATTAGCGCCGCCATGAGCCGGACCCCATAAAGTGGCGATACCCGCAGCGATGCAAGCAAACGGATTGGCGCCTGAAGAACCCGCCATACGCACGGTAGAGGTAGATGCATTTTGTTCGTGATCAGCATGGAGTATAAAGATCTTATCCATAGCGCGAGTCAACGTAGGTGAACTTTTCCATGGTTCTGCGGGTACGGAAAACATCATACGTAAAAAATCTGCGCTGTAATCCAAATCGTTTTGCGGATAAACAAAAGGTTGACCTATAGAATATTTATAACACATAGCGGCTATTGTGGGCATTTTGGCAATTAAACGGAAGGCTGCCGTTTGCCTGTATTCCGCATTATGAATGTCTAAGGTATCGTGATAAAAAGAAGACAATGCACCGACTACACCCATCATGATGGCCATAGGCTGAGCATCCCCTCTCCAGCCATTGAAAAAGGAGCGTATTTGTTCATGGATAAGTGTATGTTGTTTGATATGATCCACAAATGTGGTTTTTTGCGTACGATTGGGTAATTCGCCATTTAAGAGCAGGTAACACACTTCTAAATAGTCTGATTTTTCTGCCAATTGCTCTATAGGGTAGCCGCGATATAATAATTCGCCTTTATTACCATCAATATAGGTGATAGTCGAGGGGCAGGCTGCTGTTAAAGCAAAACCCGGGTCGTAGGTGAAATGGCCTTTAGTCGCTAGAGGCGCTATGTCGATTACGGGTTCACCCAGAGTTGCTTTATATATGGGCAATTCTACGGTATCATTGCCGTTTAAAATTAATTTGGCGTTATCTGTCATCATGTCCTCTTTGGTATCTAGACTCTTAGCTCCATATGGTCGCAATTTACACTGGCAGAGTCAATACCGGTCTGTTACCTGAGACATCCTTGGAAAGCAACGCATACAGCTGACTTAACATGGCAAATGTCTTTTTAGAATCGTGATCATCTTCGGCAACATAAAACCAATAGTTATGGTAGTAAATGGCTATGGCAGCATTCTTCGGCATAGACTTGGAATAATGGATCTTTATCATGCCATTGGTGACTTTTTGCCAAGCAAATACTGTTCCATCTGCATTTCTGGTTATGTCTATGAGCCCGGCTTTAAGGTGTTCGGGCGGTATTTCCACTCCTTTAGAAAGATAATACAAGATCCCCAGAAAAGACCTGGTTTGAATATTGACTACATTGCCTGATACGCCCTTGTGATCGGATTCGGTAAATATAATCTTGTTGTATGTAGTGGGGACTCCTAACAGAGCAAAGACTTTACGCGTATTAGGATCTTGCATATCATTAAAGTCGGCTTCAAATTCTAAGCCCTGGCGTCCTAGTATACTATTTGGTGCCTTTTCTATTTGCGCCTTATTGGGCGCGTCGATTACAAATATATCGACCTTAAACTGTTCTTGTAGAATTCGTACTAACAGGGCTAAATCGATAAATTGTTGGTAATAAACCGGTGCAAGATGCGATGTGGGCCGTGTAGAGTTTTCAGCATTATACAAAGGCCCTATATTTTGTACTACAATCCGGAGTGTTTTTTGAATACTCCATGTAGAAAAATTATTCAAATCATCTACATCAATGGGCTGTAACATTCTGCGCGCGAATTCGTCGCCTTGCATGGGAGTGTAGCTGATAGTTGGGCGCTGGGTGTAGCTAACACTCGGGCCTGCGCTGTAAGTATCGGGACTGCCAGAATAGTTTGGGGTATTTTTTGCGATGGTTACATTACCGCTGGCCGCAGCAGTTAGTTCCATTTGTGCCGATATGCTGCTCACAGTCAGAAAATAAGGGGTATCGTCATAAGCTAGGCGTACTATATTTAACAGTAATTCTTGGTTGAGGCCATAGTTTAGGGAGTTATTATAGTTATATTGATATATGGGGAGTTGTCTAGGGCCAAGATCAGCGCATGCTGTAATGAAGAGTAGAAATGGCATAAAAATAGCGGTTGTTTTCCACAATAATTTCTTTTTCATCATTTTCCCTAATATGTTTTGTGGTGCGGGGCTCAAAATGCCTTCTGGCTTTAAGTCCTTAGACTACCACAATTACTGCTTAAAGTGTCAAGGTACGTAGCTCCTAGTAATTTATGAACTCTATACAAGCCAAGTCTGGAGTTCTAATGTATTTATCGTTATACTATGCACCCTGAGTCGGGTGGTTGTAGGGGCGCTGAATGAATAAAAAAAGACCGGTTTTTCTAAATTTAACAAAAATACGCATGCCAGCGGCGGCGATAGTATCTATTTTACACAGAATGTCTGGTTTTGTGCTTTTTCTAGCCATTCCATACCTGTTATATTTGTGGCTTGTATCTTTAAGCAGTGCCGAAGGCTATGACGCTCTGCAAGCAGCCCTGCACGGTGGAGTGACCCGTAGCCTGGTCTATATCGTCTTATTGGCTTTGTTGTACCACTGGGTAGCGGGCATACGTCATCTGCTGATGGATATGGGCATAGGCGAGGAAAAAATCAGTGGCCGTATAGGCGCACTATTAGTTTTAGCCGCGGTCGTGATATTGGCCTTATTGCTGGGAGTATGGTTATGGTAAGAAGTGCAACTTCTTTAACGGGCAATGGCGTTAGAGATTGGCTATGGCAGCGGGTAAGCGCGGTTATCTTAGCCGTTTACACGCTGTTTATATTTGGGTTTATATGGTGTACGCCGCAACTGGATTACGCTACCTGGTTCCAATTTTTTCAGGGTATAGGGGTTAAACTCTTTACTATATTGGCGGCACTCAGTTTATTGACGCATGCCTGGGTAGGGATGTGGACCATTCTAACCGATTATGTTAAATCAGCGCGTTTGCGTTTAACCCTTGAAGTTTTAGTTATTATCGCCCTATTTCTTTATTTTCTAGTGGCGATTGCAATAGTGTGGAGCGTGTAATGGCCTTACCAACGTATACTTTCGATGCAATTATTATTGGCGCCGGTGGTGCGGGAATGCGCGCCGCTTTGGCTTTAGCTGAATCGGGCTCACAAGTGGCGCTCGTTTCTAAAGTGTTTCCCACGCGTTCGCATACGGTGTCGGCGCAGGGCGGAATCACTTGTGCCTTAGGCAATGTGCACCCAGACGATTGGCGTTGGCATATGTACGATACGGTCAAGGGTTCCGATTACATTGGTGATCAGGACAGTATCGAATACATGTGCGAAGTGGGACCGCAAGTAGTGTATGAATTAGAACACATGGGTTTACCTTTTTCACGTTTGGATGATGGCCGCATTTACCAACGGCCTTTTGGTGGTCAGTCTAAAGATTTTGGCGGTGACCAAGCCGCTAGAACCTGCGCTGCGGCCGATAGAACAGGTCATGCTTTATTACACACTTTATATCAGCGCAATTTAGCCGAAAAAACGAATGTTTTTTCGGAATGGTTTGCGATAGATTTAGTTAAAGCAGCCGATGGCCAAGGTTTTGCAGGTGTGATAGCGCTTAACATCGAAAACGGTGAAACTGCATTCCTACACGCGCGTGCCATTATTTTTGCAACAGGCGGTGCTGGACGTATTTATCAATCGACTACCAACGCTTTGATCAACACCGGCGATGGTATCGGTATGGCCATACGCGCAGGTTTACCCGTACAAGATATCGAAATGTGGCAATTTCACCCTACTGGTATAGCCGGTGCGGGTGTATTGGTCACCGAAGGTTGCAGAGGCGAGGGCGGTTATCTTATCAACAAAAATGGCGAGCGTTTCATGGAGCGCTATGCGCCGCACGCCAAAGATTTGGCTTCGCGCGATGTAGTCGCTAGAGCTATATCTTTAGAATTACGCGCTGGCAATGGCTTTGATATTAATGGCGTGAGCTGCGTTAAATTAAAATTAGATCATTTGGGCGCAGACCTCATTAATTCACGTTTGCCGGGCATACGTGAATTGTCTCTCACCTTTGCCGGAGTAGATCCTATTCGCGAGCCTATACCCGTTGTGCCGACTTGCCATTATATGATGGGTGGGATTCCTACAAATCGTTTTGGACAAGTTATCAACGTCGATGAGCACGGTAAGGAGTACGTGGTTGAAGGTTTATATGCCGTGGGCGAATGCGCTTGCGTCTCGGTGCATGGCGCCAATCGCCTAGGCGGTAATTCTTTATTAGATTTAGTGGTATTTGGTCGAGCTGCTGGTTTAGATGTGAAAGAAAAGATACGGGACCTACCTTTAAAAAGCGTAGGAGAAGCCGAATTAGATGCAGCGATGAGCCGCCTGAATCGTTGGGATAACACCCGCGAAGGTGAATCGGTGAGTCAAATACGCTTTGAAATGCAAAAAACAATGCAAGAAGATTTTGGTGTGTTTCGTACTGGTGAACACATGCAACAAGGTTTGGATAAGTTATTGCAATTGCAACAACGGTTGAACCACGCCGCCTTTAAGGATCACAGTCGTGTGTTTAACACTACACGCATAGAAGCTCTAGAGTTGGATAATTTAATGGCGACGGCACTGGCGACGGCACATGCAGCCATTTACCGTACCGAAAGTCGCGGCGCGCACAGCAGAGAAGATTTTCCTAAACGGGATGATATCAATTGGTTAACGCATACGGTGTATCACGGTGAAGGTCATCGTATGACGCAACGCGCGGTAAACATGAAACCATTGCATGTTAAACCATTTGAACCTAAAGAACGAGTCTATTAATTGTAAGAGGTGCTCTAATGTCTGAAGCAATGCGCACAGTTAAATTTAAAATTTATAGGTTTAATCCTGAAGTCGATATTAAACCGACTATGCAAGATTATGAATTAACCATTCCCGATAAACAGGATATGATGTTATTAGAAGCTATCTTACGCATCAAAGCGATGGATGATAGCTTGGCTTTTAGACGTTCTTGTAGAGAAGGCGTCTGTGGTTCCGATGGCATGAATATCAACGGTCGCAATGGTTTGGCTTGTGTCACTTTATTATCGGCTTTAAAACAACCTATTGAGTTGCGTCCATTGCCAGGTTTACCTGTTATACGCGATCTAGTCGTCGATATGAAAATTTTCTTCGAACAATATGCAAAGGTCAAACCTTATTTAATCAATGATGAGCCACCGCCCGCCAAAGAACGTTTGCAAAGTCCCGCTGAGCGCAAAAAATTAGATGGCTTATATGAATGTATCTTGTGTGCATGTTGTTCTACTTCGTGTCCTTCATTCTGGTGGAATCCAGAGAAATTTATAGGCCCTGCTGGGCTTTTACAAGCTTATCGCTTTATTGCCGATAGTCGCGATACGGCTAAGGTGGAACGTTTAGAAGCCTTAACCGATCCTTTCAGCGTTTTCCGTTGTAGGGGTGTGATGAATTGTGTAGATGTATGTCCTAAGGGTTTAAATCCTACCCGCGCTATAGGTCATATACGGTCTGAATTATTAGCAGAAGGAAATTAGTGATTATGGCACTAGAACCCTATATTGAGAAAATGAAAAAAAGCTCTTTTTTAGCGGGCGGCAACGTAACCTATTTAGAAGAAATGTATGAAATCTACTTACGTGATCCCAATGCTTTAGAAGCCGATTGGCGTAATTATTTTGCAAGCTTACCCAAGGTCAATGGTCAGATTGAAGTGTCGCCACAAAGCGTGCGTCAAAATTTCTTGCAGTTGGCGCAAAGTCCTAGATCAGCCGTTGCGGCTCAAGGAACAGTCGCGTCACCGCTGTATTATAAAATAGGTCAATGGTTAGATGCCTATAGACGTTATGGCCATACCGCAGCTGATTTAGATCCTCTGGGTTTGGTAGATCATCCAGCACATCCTTCATTGGACCCTAAGCAATATGGTTTATCCAGTGCCGATCTCAATACTGCCATTAATCCGCATGATTTTGGTGTGAATCACTTGGGCGATAGCGCGCCGCTACAAGCTGTGGGTAAGAAGTTGGCATCGATTTATTGCGGCCATACTACATTAGAATATATGCATATTAGCGACCCAGCCGTTCTTTCTTGGTTACAAACACGGTTTGAAGATGACGACCCACAAAGAACTCTGAATGCGGATGAAAAGAAAAAAATATTTGAAAAATTAGTCGCAGCTGAAGGCTTAGAGAAGTATTTAGGCAATAAATTTGTAGGGCAAAAGCGCTTCTCATTAGAAGGCAGCGATAGTTTTATTCCTTTAATGTCCACCTTAGTTGAACGCGCAGGAAATGAAGGTGTTAAAGGGATTATCATCGGCATGGCACATCGCGGTCGTTTGAATGTACTCGTCAATATTTTGGGCAAACCTACACAAAAATTATTCGATGAATTTGCAGGTATTCACCTGCAAAATGGTCGCTCTGGTGATGTGAAATACCATATGGGTTATTCTACCGACGTAAAAACCAAACAAGGTTTGATGCATCTGGCTTTGGCCTTTAATCCCTCTCATTTGGAAATTATCTCTCCGGTAGTAGAAGGTTCAGTACGCGCTAGACAAGATAATCTAAACGATAAAACCCGTAATTCAACGATTCCTATTGTAGTACACGGCGATGCAGCTTTTATTGGTCAGGGGGTTGTGA
>JAJXVQ010000062.1 GCA_021782065.1 Pseudomonadota bacterium | reverse complement strand
TATGTGGGCTATGACGAAGGTGGTTTATTAACCGAGGCAGTTACCCGTCATCCATATTCCGTGGTGTTATTGGATGAGATCGAAAAAGCCCATCCAGATGTTTATAATTTGTTATTACAAGTGATGGATCACGGAACTTTAACCGACACCAATGGGCGTAAGGCTAATTTTCGGAATGTTATATTGATTATGACGACCAATGCCGGTGCTGAAGATTTCTCGAAGAATACGATGGGTTTTAGCGAGCAAGAGCAAGACAGCGATGCTTTGCTGACGATTAAACGTATTTTCACGCCGGAGTTTAGAAATCGTCTCGACGCCATAGTGCAATTTAAGTCTCTGGATATGGTAACCGTGGAAAGTGTAGTCCATAAATTTTTGATGGAATTGGAAGTGCAGTTAGAAGAACGTAAGATTAAATTGCAAGTGGATAATGAATCTAAACATTGGTTGGCTACGCATGGCTATGATGAAAAAATGGGTGCAAGGCCCATGGCGCGCCTGATCCAAGAAAAAGTTAAAAAACCATTAGCCGAGGAAATGCTGTTTGGTGTGTTAGTACAAGGTGGTACAGTGCAGCTGAAAGTGGTAGACAATGATTTGCGTACTCTGGCGATGCCTAGCAAGGAGACGGTGGCAAGTGGATCTTGATACACTCTTTGTGATTTTATTTTACGCTTTATTGGCTTAAAATCAACTGCTGTGAGTCTAGTTAACCAAGCCACGACCATCAGGGGAGGGGTTTTCAAATAACCGCTCTCGAACGGTCGCATCTCAGTCAATTATTTATTTTCTTCCAGTGTCTTCATTTTCTCTATTGCTTCTTCGATGTCGCGTTCCATCTCGGGATTGGTTTCTTTAGTATTTGCCAGTAATAAATACCAAGTTGGTACCACGAACAAGGAACACAACGTACCGAAGCTCATACCCGCAACAATGATGATACCAATTTGCATACGTGAATTGGCACCCGCACCGCTGGCAAAGGCCAAGGGCAGGGCGCCTAGTACCATAGCGCCGGTGGTCATTAATATGGGTCTTAATCTTAAGGTAGCCGATTCGATCACCGCTTCCAATTTAGACATACCTTTTTCTTGCAATTGATTGGCAAATTCCACGATCAAAATACCATGCTTGGCAATTAAGCCTATCAAAGTGGTTAATCCAATCTTACTGTAGATATTTAAGTTACCTCCGAGTAAACGCAAGACAGCAATAGCCGCGGCAATGGTGATAGGCACAACGATGAGGATGATTAATGGATCTCTAAAGCTTTCAAATTGCGCCGCTAATACCAAGAAAATGATGATAATGGCGAATAACATCACCTGTGTCATTTCACCTTGTGATTGGATGTAGTAGCGCGTTTGGCCACCATAGTTAAAATTAATCTTAGGGTAGTTTTTAGTCATATAATCGCTTAAAAAGCTGATAGCTTGACTCGTACTGTAATTACCCAATAAGTTAGCTTGTAAAGTGGCCGAGGGAATTTGTTGGAAATGGTTGATGCTTTCCGGTTGCACTGTATTTTCTATGGTCGCAAGATTGGATAAAGGAATCAATTGCTGAGTGGTGTCGCTTCTAACGTATACATTTTGCAGATCATCGGGAGAGGCTTCAAAGTTAAAGTTCTTGATAAATTCTGGTACCACGTAATAACTGCGGCCATTGTAAGAAAATTGTAACCTTTGTGGCTGAGCAAACATGGCTCCCAGCGTATCGCCTATAGCCAGTTCACTCACGCCCAGATCGCTGCCTTTCAGACGATCTATGGTAACGTTAATTTGTGGTTGATCAACCTTTAAGTCTATCTGTGCACCGGGCCTAAATCCTGGGTTATTGGCTACGGCAGCTAATAATCCATTAATGGCGGGCAATAAGGTGTTTATGCCATCTGGGCTAGAAATAGCGAAATAAATTGCGAATGAACCGCCTGGTAGAGGGATAGAAGGGTAAGGTACTGCGTAGGCTTGTAAACCGGGAATGGCGTTTAATGCGGGTTGTACTGCGGCCATAATGTCGAATTGCGAGCGTTTGCGCTCTTTCCAATTCACTAAGGGTGCAAAGGCAATACCCACATTATCACTGGTGGTGCCATTGATGACGCCTAGGTGCTGAACCTCGGGTTGTTTTTCATAGATAGCATTAAGAGCAGCACTAAATTTTTCTGTATAGTTGACATTATTGCCCGCAGGGGCGTTGAATGAAGTGACTATAACACCTTGATCTTCTGGAGGAGTTAAGGTTTCGCGTGTGGTCGTATAGATAAAATAACAGGCTAGCCACATGAGCACGGTGAAAATAATCACATAGTATTTTTTGTTGAGGATTTTTTGCAAGCGGGCACGGTACTTAGCCATGATCTTACTAAAAACAGCGTCGATTTTATGGGAAATACTTTTGTGGTTAGGGTCCTGATCCACTTTAATGAGGCGTGAACACATCATCGGCGATAGGGTTAAAGCGATGAAGCCTGATACAATCACTGCTGCCGCGAGCGTAAACGCAAATTCAGAAAATAAAATACCGGTAATACCACCGGAGAAGCCAATGGGCGCATACACTGCCGCTAAAGTAATGGTCATGGCGATGATCGCAAAACCGATTTCGCGCGCGCCTACAATGGCTGCGGGAATGGCTTTCATGCCATCTTCCATATGCCTATGGATATTTTCCAGCACGACGATGGCATCATCCACCACCAAACCAATGGCTAATACCCACGCCAACAGCGTTAAGGTATTTAAGCTATAGCCTAAGGCTAACATGATCACGCAGACACCGATGAGTGATAGGGGAATGGTGATGATGGGGATCAACACGGCACGGAAATTGCCTAAGAACAAGAAGATAACGAAGATCACGAAAATAACGGCTTCAACAATTGTTTTATCTACTTCGGTGATGGATTCTTGAATAAAGATAGAAGAATCGTAAACCGTATTGACGTCTAACCCCGGGGGCATCTTGGCTTGCAGCGCTGGTAGCAGGGCCTTAATTTCCTTTGATACTGCTAAAGGATTCGCGTCGGAAGTGGGAAATATAGCCATGACTGTCATGGGTTTACCGTTAAAAAATGCAGCACTATTATAATTTAAGGCACCTAAAGTAGCATAGCCTACATCCTTTATACGCACTATAGTGCCATTGCTACTTGTTAAGGGGATATTGTCGAATTGTTCGGGAAATTGCATATCGGTATTGGCCGAAACGTTAAATTCTTGATAATGGCTATATACCGTACCGGCGGTTGATTGTAGGTTATGCGCCTGTAAGGCTGTATAAACATCGGCAGCCGTGAGGTTATAGGCAGTTAATTTATCGCTGTCGATGTTGATACGCATGGCATAGGTACGAGCACCGTAAATTGGAGTCTGGCCTATACCATTTAATATCCCTATTTGTGGCTGTATGACGCGCAGTAAGTAATCATTCACAGCACCAGGGCTCATGGTATCGCTGGTAAAACCTAAATAGATAACAGCTTTAGCGCTAGGATCATTTTTGCCAATCACTGGGGTGAAAGCATTTTTGGGTAAAACATTGCTTTTTGAAGCGACGGCATTCGAAACGTCCGTTAATGCTTTTTCTATAGGGTAGTTTAGATTAAAGTAAACGGTGATGCTGCTCGTGTTTTGCGTGCTGCTGGAGGTGACGTAATCTATGCCGTCTACGCCCACTAAAGCATTTTCCAGAGGAGTGGTAATGAAGTTAGACATTAAGTTGGCATCGGCGCCAGGATAACTGGTGGTGACCGTGATAACCGAGGCATCCATTTTTGGAAATTGACGCACCGTTAATTTAAAAAATGCCGCTAAGCCTATGGCTAATAGTAACAAGCTCACCGACATAGCAAATACCGGGCGGCGGATGAAAACGTCGGTAAAACTGGTCATAGCTTTAAGCCTCTCTTACTATTTCTTTTCTGTAGGGGCAGCAACTGTTTCGCCATCTAACTCGGCGATTTGTACGGGCTGGCCATCGTACTGAATTTTAATGATACCGTCGGAAACCACTACATCGCCCGCAGACAAGCCAGCAGCAATAGATACGTCGTTGCCTTGACGCATGCCTATAGTGACCTCTGTTTTCTTGACGACACCGTTGACAATCTTATACACAGCACCACCGGAGCTATCATAGCTTAAGGCGGTTTGTGGAATGGTGACCACAGGATGAGTTTTTAAACTGTATAAGGTCACGACGGCATAACTACCAGGTAAGAGCGTATGGGAACTATTGGGTACCGAACCCCACAGAGAAATACTGCGGGTAGTGGCATCTACCGCAGAGTTAATGGCGGTGACTTCGCCGTCGAAACTTTTGGTTTGATCGGCACTAGATACGATAGACAATTTTTGCCCCACGGCTATGTCGTGCACATAAATATCTGGGATGTTGAAATCGACTCGGATAGGATCGATTTGTTCTAAATCAACGATGGAGTTGCCCACATTTAAATATTGGCCCACGCTGACTTGCCTTAAACCCGCCATGCCATCGAAAGGTGCGGTGACGTTATATTGGCGCAGAGTGGCTTCGATATTTTGCACATCGGCAATGTTTTGCTGCCAAGTGGAATAGGCCTTGTCCAAGTCTTGTTGTGCGACGACATTTTTCTTATACAAATTGGCGTAGCGTTTGTAGGTTACTGCACTCAGCTGCAATTGGGCTTTAGCTTTTTCTAAATTCGCCTCTACGATATCGGGATAGATTTGGATCAGTTTATCACCCGCTTTGACCATGGTACCTGAATCAAAATAAATGGCGGTGACTTGCCCTTGTACTTGCGCTTTCAACATAGCGCCCTTAAAGGTGTTGATGGTTCCCGTAGATTGAATGGGTACATGCCAAGCATCTTGTTTGGCCGTTACGGCATTGACGATGACTCCGGGCATGCTAGTGTCAGCACTGCTAGGCGACATTATTTTTTTGATTATCATAATGATGATGATGGCTATGACGATAGCCACGATTATTTTAATGGTACGTTTGCTTATTTTGGGAACAGTCATTGTTTCTTTTCCTTAATTCGGTACAGCGTACATAGGGGACTGCAATGGATGGTTATGCTGTCAAGAATTAGAGAAAGTGTCAAGGGTAAGTGAGCAGATAAAAGGCAAATGATCTCACAAAATACTTTTATAATCGTGAAACAAGGGTTCCAATGATAAGGTACTCAGGAATAATGAATAAGCCATCCATGAACTGAGTGCTGCTGTATCTTTAAAGTACAATGGTAAATACTTAGGCGCAACGATAGTACCTTCTTCAATTAAATTGGCGTAAACCCGCAGATCTTCTAAATGCACTTTGCCTAAGAACAGCAAAGGGATGTGCTCCAATTTTCCCTCAGCGATGGCCAAACGAATATAGTTAAAAATAAGCACAAAACCTTTACTATAGACTATATCCTTGGTAAAGGGCCCTAAATGTGGCAAACTACCTCGAAAAATGCGTACCGTTTGCTGATAAGCGCTTTCCATATCCGTGCTTTTTTCTAGGTAAAAATGGAATACTTCCATAAAATCTGCGCCATTTTCCGCCATGTTCACGGCATGAATACGATCGACCAAACGTTGTATGCGTTTTGGACTGGAAACAAAACTAAACATTTCTATCAAAATGGCTAAGCCTTCCTGGAATAGAGTAGTGGAAGGGGTGCCCTTACTTAAAAAAGTACAGTAGGGTTGGTTTTTGCCATTTAAAGTGGTACCTACGTGTACCCAACCTTCATGTACTTCTAAAATCTTTAAATCGCGCTCGCTGAACAAGGCGTTTTTACGTAATTTGAGTACTTCGGCACCGGCGGCGGCATCGGCAACGATACCATCGTCACTTTTGACGGTGATTTTTTCATGTGGATCGGCAAAATAACGTCCTAAGCGATGAGATAATATTTGTACGGCTTCTTTGCTGGTATAACGTTTTTCGTCTTTCTCACTTTCCCAACTTTGTCCCAATTGGTTTAACGTTTGCGAAAGATTATCGGCCAAGTCTTTTAACGATGGGCCGTTTGCATAAAAGACATCGCTGACGCTGCCGTATAATTCTTGGCTTAACTCCGTAAATTGACGATGACCACGATGCGCCAACATTTCAATGGTGGACCGATATTCTTGACACATACGTATCATAATCATGCCTACGGGATTAAATTGGCCTAATTTTTTATGAATTTGCCCTTCTAAGGCTATTAATTCTTCGTTGAGCCTATGTGCTTCAAAATTTAAAGGTATACTAGTATAATAATCTTTGGTGACAGCGGGTGATTTTTTACCTTTATGCGCTAAAAAGTCTGCCTTGATGTTGTCGTCCCATTTTACCGCGTTCAATATGCGGATGGGTTTTTGTAATAAAACGAGTCGGTCGGATAGTTCTTTGAGGGTATTTTGCAGATCGCTGGGAGAGTTTTTCATTATTGCCTTTAATTATAGTGGATTATAGAGTATCTTATATGTTAATTATAGTTCAATATGCAAATCGGTGCGTAGGCGCGGCGCGCTAAACCCACCCTCGGAAGCATACTGTACCCGTTTTGCAAAGCCTTGGGTTCATGGTACTTGCATTTCTGGGCTTGTTGCCAATTGGTTTACCGGCTGGAAAAAAGATAATAAAATTATTAGTAAATATTAATGAATCTCATTAATATTTACTAAAAGTTTTTATCGTTGACAGATAAAAAAAATGGGTGATAGAATTAATTCGCAAAATAACTTTTACAATTTATTT